>CALHRB010000203.1 GCA_938038165.1 Candidatus Kapaibacterium sp.
AATTTAGTCAAAATGATTGCATTTATAACAGGTGGTGGGAAAAGATTAGGAAGAGCAATTGCTTTAAATTTTGCAAGAAATGGCTGGGACGTTGTTATCCATTACTTTGAATCGGATGATTCAGCAAAAAAAACAAAAGAAGAAATCATCGAGATGGGCAGAAAAGCTCATTTGGTTAAAGCCGATTTACGTTCTTATTCTGAGATAGAATCTGCTTTTACAAATACTGTCAATGAATTTGGAATACCAAAAGTGCTGATTAATAATGCCGGTGTTTTTCCAAAAGCAAAAAAAATATTTGAAATTTCCAAAAATGATTGGGAAGAGGCTATTCAAATTAATTTATCTGCTGAATTTTATACATCTAAAATCTTTGTTGAATTTGCCCGAAAAAATTCAAGGATTGTTAATATCTCGTCATTAGGGGCGTTTGAGATTTGGAAAAACAGAATTCCATATAACGTTTCGAAATCGGCAATTATTCAGCTAACCAGAGCTTTAGCTCGTGAATTAGCTCCTTATATAACAGTAAATACTGTCTGTCCGGGTGCTATTTCTTTCGAGAATGAACCGTCTGAAAATGATGCTTCGATGTTGAAAGCAAATAAGATTCCATTAAAAAGGTATGCAACACCAGAAGAAATTTTCGAAGCAGTCTATTTTTTTTCAACCTGCAGCAATTATATTACTGGTCAATATATATGCGTCGATGGTGGTGCATCTCTGATTAAATAATTTCATTTTTTCATAAATCTGAGTTTTATTATGTCTTTGGAAATTAAAGAAGTAAAGAGTAAAAAAGAACTGAAAGAATTTGTTAAATTTCAGTTCGAAATCTTTAAAGGTAATCCATATTTCGTGCCACCTATAATCAGTGATGAAATCAACACTTTTTTACCTGATAAGAATCCAGCATATGAACACTCAGAGAGCAAATTATTTTTAGCTATTAGAGATGGCAAAATTGTCGGTCGGGTTGCCGCTATTATAAGTCATATAGCTAATCAAAAATGGAAAATGAACAATTTAAGATTTGGCTGGATTGACTTTATTGATGATTATGAAGTAGTGAAATCATTGTTTGACTCTGTTGAAAATTGGGGAAGGGAAAAAGGTTTGAACACTCTAACCGGACCTCATGGCTTTTGTGATTTTGATATGCAAGGTTTGTTGATCGAAGGATTTGACAAGTTGCCAACTATTGCAAGTTATTATCATCATCCTTATTACCAGAGGCATATTGAAAATTATGGATTTCAAAAAGAGGTTGATTTTGTTGAATTTTTGTCAACGCCTCCTTATGAAGAGGGAATTCCTGAAAAAATTCTTAGGATAGCTGATTATGTTAAGGAAAAATATAAATTCAGATTGCCCATTTATGAAAATAAAAAAGACATCATCAAAAGAGGTAATGAAATCCTGAAACTCCTTGATGAAACTTTTGAGGAAAACTATGGAACCGTTCCCCTGACTGATAAACAAAGAGAATTTTATATAAAAAAATACATTTCTTTTATTCACAAAGACTTAGTTAAACTTGTTGAAACTCAGGACGGAGAACTTGTAGGATTCCTTATTACAATGCCGAGTCTTTCGAAAGCTTATCAAAAAGCTAAAGGCAGTTTATTCCCTTTTGGATTGTTTCACATGCTTAAAGCATTGAAAACCTATGAAATTCTGGATTTTTATTTTGCAGGCGTTAAAAAGGAATATCGTGGAAAAGGTGTTGATCTTCTTATGGTTGTAGAAATTGTAAAAACAGCTATGAAATTTGGTTTTAAATGTGCCGAATCTAATCAGGAACTTGAGACAAACACAAGAGTCCAGGCAGAATGGAAATTTTTTAATCCTGTTCAACATAAAAGAAGAAGGATTTACAAAAAAGATATAAAATATTAAGATATTTTCTACAGTTAAAATATACATATTTTATCACATAGACTATTTAGGAATGAAATTAACATTAAATATCCTTTTTTTGGTAACAATTATTCAGTTTGCTGGATGTGAGTTATTTATAACAAGGACCCCAGAAGAACCTGACACAAAAAAAACAAGCTTTCAGCCACCAACATCACCATCTATTGCTATAACAAATTTTATTAACTCAATAGTCGAAAAGAATCCCGATAATTATGTTTCCTGCTTTTATAATGAAAATAATGATCTTTCTAAGTTTTCTTTTATACCTTCAAATGATGTAAAGAATTCATTTTCAGCTTTGTTCCAGGATTGGAATATTCAAAAGGAAAAGCTATATTTCAATTCTCTTTTATATAATCTACCTTTGGATGTTAAACCTGAAGTAAGGATTGAAATCGTACCTTTCGAAGTTCTGACACCTGACTCAGCAATTTTTAATACTAATTATTATTTGTATTTTAATCATAACATAGAGAATTATCCAAAAGTTTTTAGTGGAAATCTACAATTTACAATTGTTCCTAACAAATCAGGAATCTGGAGTATTTTGAGATGGATTGACAATAAAAGCGACAGAGATAC
>CALHRB010000204.1 GCA_938038165.1 Candidatus Kapaibacterium sp.
CTCTTCCAGTAAAAGAAGAATTCTCTGGTGAAATGATAAAATCTTTTAATGGTGAAAATGTTTTAACTGGAAATTCCACTTGCAGATTTAATCAGAAATTGCAAAATCTTACCGTACTAATTGTCAGAACTCAGAAATAAAATTAAGTTCTAACTATTAGACTCTCAGATAGAAGTAAAAAGATTTCTTGATCTGCCTTAACAGATTTTAATGGAGAAATGGCTATGAAGGAGTAAACAAAGACATATTTAAATAAATAAAAATGATAAAAAATATTTCTGCTATCTAAAGATTATTCATAAAAACAAATTTATTTTATTGCGGAATTATATATTTTTAAACCAGTTAAATTATTTTGGATATAACTCTAATATTTTCTATGGATCGCATTCCCCTATATCTTAAAATTTTAAAGGGAGTAAAATAATGGGCCTAATGTCATATTCGACCGAATTTACTTTCAATGCCCCAATAAAAATTCTATTTAGAGCAGTACAAGAAGCAATGCAAAATATTAAACGAATCAAATCTGTTGAATCTTTTGAGAATCAGAACATTATTATTGCAATGACGAAAATGAGATTGGGATACTTCGGGGAGAAAATTGAAGTGAATTTTAACTCCGTTGATGACCTCAATACTAAAATTTTAATTACTTCGAGTGGCACGCAATTTGAACTTCATCAGAATAAAGATAATTGCATTAACATTATTTATGAAACAAAAAAGGTTTTATTATCCAGCAAATATAGAGAACTTATAGAAACAGGGAAGGCTGCTGTATCCAAAAACTCTGTTAGCCAAGACCTATATGGCGAATTGATAAAACTTAAAAAATTACATGATGCGGGGATAATTTCTGATATTGAATTTGAAAATAAAAAACAAGACTTATTATCACAATTACAATGAGAGGTGACAAATGAGTGGACTAGCGATACTAGTCGTTATCTTAGTTGTTTTAGTTTGGCGAAGTATCCAAAAAAGCAAATCACAATCACTTAATATTAAGGAAAGTTTATTAAAGGTATCAGCTTCTAAGGAAAAGCAGCAAAAAGAAAGCACATCCTCTAAGGAGTTCAAGGAGAAATTAATGAAATTCTTCAGTCTATATAAAAGCAATATAATCGATAACGCAGAATTTGAGAACCAGAAGAAAAAACTAATTGCATCGTTAGCTGACAAAGATCTTACAGAATCTAAACTAGATTTCATTTTAGAATTATCGACTCTAAGTAGTGAAAATATTTTATCAAAAGAAGATCTCTCAAATATCAAGAATATAATTGGTTTATAAATGAGATGGAAATTCATAAGAGTTAAATTGAAATTAACCAAATATAAGCGTGACGCTATATTTCTCTTTTTTCATAATTACTAGAGAGTTTTTAATCTAATCACATTTGTTAAAAACATTTTTAAATAAGTAATTTCTAATGGAAAATTTATTAAGCAGAAAAGATCCTTGGTTAGCAGCTGTATTGTCACTCTTGATCGGTGGAGTAGGTCAAATTTATTGTGGTAGAACTGCTCGAGGTATTGTTTTTTTAATTATTGATTTAATTTTATGGTTTACGATTTTTGGTGCATTGCTCTGGGGAATTATTGCGGCTGTTGATGCATATAATATTGCAAAAGATATAAATTATAAGATAGACTTAGAAAAAATTAGTAACGACTATGATAGCAATATTGAAATCAAAGGATCCGAAAAATCAAAACCAGCGGAAGAAGTAACAATTGATAACTTTATCGATGACTTAAAAAAGACACATAAATTATATGCGCTCCAAATCTACAGTGAGGATGAATATAGAATTAAAAAGAGCATAATAATAAATAACCTCGCCAACAAAAAAATATCTTGCAGTACAATTGACTTTTTAACATCATTAGTTGAATTAAAAGAACAAAATATTTTGGACATTGAAGATATCAATAAGATTAAATTGCTAATTATGTGATCTAAGATTTATTGATTTATGGAGAAGGATTAACTTTTCTTAAAAAAGACAGTGCCTATTACGGCCCCCCTGCCAATTACCAGATCAAATTCAAACTCATTCTAAGGTTAATCGGATTTCTTATAAAGAATTGGGTTTGTAAAATTTTTTTGTTATCCTCAAAATAAAGAACCCTGAAACCGAAGCTTCAGGACCTTGTGTTAACAAAAGGCTTGGGGGAGAACCTTCTGCTAACCATAATTCAAAAATACTAAAATTTATTTCATTAAAACCATTTTTCGTGTCTCAACAAATGAACCTGCTTGAAGTCGGTAAAAATAAATTCCTGACGGTAATGAAGAATTAACAACGTACAATGTAGAATGAATGCCGGCATCGTAATATCCGTCAACTATCGTTTCTACTTCTTTTCCCAATACATCAAATACTTTTATTCCTGACTTCTGACGGGTGCGAAAAAGTGAAAAAATGGTTTCTGTAAGTGATTGAATTATAAGAAGTTAATTTTTTTATTTATCGTAAATACCGCACTAACGATTATATTTGGGTATATTATCGATAAGAAAAGTAAAAACAAAATCCGGTGCAACAGCTATTCAAGTGGTTGTTTACGAAGGAAAAAAATCCAAATTAATAAAACACATCGGAAGCGGTAAATATAACTCAGAGATTTCCCTGTTATGTTAAATGTCAAGGGAGTGTAAATAATTCTGTGTAAATGGTTAAAGTAAAGAATTAGTTAAGTGCTGCGAAGCGTAGCGAAGCAGCACTTAACTTGAAGAAAATCCATTAAGGGTTTTCTATTTGCAAAAAACT
>CALHRB010000205.1 GCA_938038165.1 Candidatus Kapaibacterium sp.
TTACGGGCAAAATAATCATTATAGTTTCTGGAGAAAACTCCATTACTAACGTTTCTTCTTCTGCTTTCATCTTTAAATAGGCGGTATTCTTTGTTATCTTTTTCTTCAATGCCATCAATCGTTGTTAGTGTATCGAGATCAATAATACCGGCTTTCCCAGCAGGTAAGTGAATACCGATATTTTCATCCTCCATATAAGCATTGAAAAGTCCGGAACAATGAATTCTGACGCCATAATCGGCATCTTCCTCGCCGTAAAGTCCATAATCTTCGCACCAATAGCCAAGCTTTTTCTCTGTTCTTTTGGGAATCAAAATACAAGCCCCACCAAGAGTATGAGGATTTTTTATTCTTATTTTAAAACCATTAACAATCTGTAATGGGTATGATTTTGGCTCAAAATTATAAGCCACAGCACCAATTTTTGGAATATTTTCAACAACGTCAATCATTGCCGACAGCCACCCGGATTTCTGGATAACAATGTCGTTATCAAGTTTCAAATAATATTTTGCTTTTGGTTCCAAGCTCCAGGCAAGATTGGAAGCCTTCGCAACACCGATATTTTCATCAAGAAGTACAAGGTTTTTAATCTTTCCTTCGTCATGAAGTATCTTTAGATATTCCCTTGTTCCGTCCTGACTGAAGTTATCAACAACCGTTATTACATAAGGATAATCAGTATATTGCAAGACAGATTCAATACACTGTTTGGTGAAATCAAGACGGTTAAAGGTGATAATACAAATGTTAACAAAATCATCAAAATCATTTGTTTCATTTTCCTCTGTTCCACTTATGATTGGGATAGAGTGCGGTTCAATACCAAGGCTTTTCAGTCTGCTTATAATCCATTCATCATAGGGAAATTGTTTATATGCTTCCGTAAGAATAGTCTTTGCGGGTTCAAATTGGTTTAACCTGTGGTAAATTTCAGTTAATAATTTAAATTTTTCGGCATCGGGCTGAATTTCAATACTTTGGGATATATAGTTGATGCCTTCGGCAATTCCCTGTCTTTCAAGAAATTTCAAACCAGTTTTGAGAAGAGCCATCGAAAGATTGAAATTATAATCTATGTCCCAACTGAAATCCAAAAATAACTTTTCGAGACCTGCTTTGTCTATTACATTTTGAAGAATCTTGCGTTCGAACGAAAAATCGGTCTTATTATTTAGATGTCCGGTTAAGTTTCCTTCGTGAATTCTATAGTAATAAAGTGTTTTATTAACATATTTAGCATTGAATTTTTGAGTGAGAACAACTCTTGACCAGAATTCATAATCCTGAGCCCTTGAAAAATCAACATTATATTGACCAACTTCATCATAAACTGAATTCTTTATCAAAGTTCCGCCGTCAGGAATTGGGGAACCTTCGAAAAGAAAAGCCAGCATTTCGGGATTTCTGTAATACCAATCCTGATAAGATAGGAATATACCTTTATTTCCCTGATTATCAAAGCTTTGCAGATTGCAATACAAAATATCGGCATCCGGGTAGTTTTTCAACGTTTTGATGTATTCTAACAAAATTGACTTATCCAGAATATCATCACTTCCTAACCAGATAATGAATTCGCCGGAAGCGTGATTCAGGGCAAAATTTCTTGTGTCGGGTGCATTTGTGTGATTTTTATAGAAATATTGTATTCTTTGGTCGTTGAAAGACTTAACAATTTCGGCAGTATTATCAGTGGAGCCGTCATCGGCTATAATAACCTCAAAATTTGTATAAGTCTGTTCAAGGCAGCTTTTAATGGTATCAGAAATTAAATGTGCTCTGTTATAGGTAAATATGCAGATTGATATCAATGGTTCTGTATCTATTTTATTATCAACAATACCGATATAGGCAGTATGTACGGTTTCTATGGCTTTTTGAGTAATTTTTCTTAGTTTTTGCCTGTCGTTAAGATATTTGATTGAAGCCAGAATGTGAGCCGGTTCGTAAAAAATGTTTACATTGATACCATAAAGACGTCCAAATTCAAGATAATCAAGATATTCGCCGTCTCGCATCAAAATCCATAAATCTCTTTTACATATTGCAGGTAGATAAAGATTTCCTCCTTGAGGTCCAATGACAAATTCAGAGTTGTTGTAAACTGATAGTTGCAAAATATTTCTGCCTTCGGCATCAAGATTTTTGTAATAATCAGCTAAATTGACGGAACCGCTATCGTTACCAAAAATATCCCTGTCGTTCAGGCCAAAAAACTGGTCATAAGATGTTTGCTCCACAAAATGATTGTATATAACGGAATAACCCAGTGAATGTAGCTCATCTCTGATTTCCAGCAAATCATCATGATTAAAATAGTTTATTGGACCTTTGTATTTTTGATACCATTGACGGAAAAATTTGTTATTGACAACAACAAAAGGTTTTTTAATTTCGAATGGAAGCTGAATATTAATACCCGAGAAATCCGGAATTGAATAATTTTTATGGTTAATAATGGTATGTATGTTGTTATTTGTCCATTCTTTGCCTTCTATAATAATTTTTCTTTGATTGATGAAGTCGGGACCGGGATGAACGAGAAGTTTACCGGGGAAATTTGCAGAAAGCTGGTGATAATGCTTCGTCTCGCCCCACATATCTCCTATCAAGTAGGGTTCCACTTCGAAATGTTCATCGGAAAAATAATAGAAAGGCTTTGAGCCTTTTCTACTTACTGTGTGAAGCCTGATATTGAGCGTTTGCTTTAAATAAAGCAAATAAGGGAGCCAAGAAATCATCTCGTAGCCGAATTCACCAAGAAAGCAGAAGATAGAATTTTCTGCTTGCTTGCCAGATATTAAAATAGGTTCGTTTTCTCTCATTATTTGTCAATATTAACCAAAAAAAAATTCAAATCAAAAATAACAAGAAATATGCCAACGGGAATCACCGGCAATAATTTCTGTGAGACTGTCTTGCATTCAGGAGAATAAACAATACAAAACAATGAAGAGAAAAAATCGTTTTAACAATAATTGTTTTAATAATATTTAGGTTTTTATGAATAATCAGTTAGTTCCAATAGTAATTGAACAAACAAGCAGGGGCGAAAGGTCTTATGACATTTATTCAAGACTTTTGAAGGAAAGGATTATATTTATCGGACAGCCAATAGACGATTATGTGGCAAATCTTGTTATTGCACAGTTTTTATTTTTATCGAGCGAAGATCCTAATAAAGATATTAATCTTTATATTAATTCTCCTGGAGGAAGTGTTACGGCAGGATTAGCAATTTACGATACTATGCAATTTGTAGCACCTGATATTGTAACCATCTGTATTGGTATGGCAGCTTCGATGGCACAGGTTTTGCTTTGTGCCGGAACAAAGGGAAAAAGATATGCTCTCCCACATTCAAGAATTATGATGCACCAGCCTTCAGGAGGCACTCAGGGACAATCCACTGATATTGAAATATATACCAAGGAAATGTTAAGAATCAGAGATACACTTTATAATATTACTGCTAAGCATACAGGTAAAACATATGAACAAATTAAAAAGGATGCCGACAGGGATTATTATATGTCTTCCGAAGAAGCGCTGAATTATGGTATAATTGACAAAATCATGGAACGCAGTCCAACAAAAAAAACAGAAGAAAACAAAACCGAGGAAAGTTCCGGTGAAACAAAATCTGAATAAGTACAAAATTAAAAACTGAACAAAAAATGGCAAAAGATAAAGAATATTCACCAAAAGTAATAACTTGTTCCTTCTGTGGCAGAAGTTCAAGAGAAGTCAAAAACCTGATCGAAGGTTTGGATAATGTTTTTATATGTGAAAGCTGCGTTGAAATCTGCAACGAAATATTGAACGAGAGAAAATATGACAAATTAAAAAAAGATCTGAGTTTTAAAATTTTAAAGCCTTCCCAAATCAAAAAGAAATTAGACGAATATGTTATTGGTCAGGACTATGCAAAGACAGTTCTCTCAGTTGCGGTTTATAATCATTTCAAAAGGATAATGGCAGACAATAACTCTGGTAATTTTTCTGATGTTGAAATCGAAAAAAGCAATATTTTGCTGCTTGGACCCACCGGCACGGGAAAGACTCTTTTAGCTCGAACACTGGCAAAAATTCTTGACGTTCCTTTTGCAATAGCTGATGCAACAACAATCACCGAAGCAGGTTATGTGGGCGATGATGTTGAAACAGTTCTTGTTCATTTATTGCAAAAAGCAGATTATGATGTTCAGCTTGCCGAAAGAGGAATTATTTACATTGACGAAATAGATAAAATCGGACGAAAAAGCGAATCAACTTCTATAACGAGAGATGTTTCGGGCGAAGGAGTTCAGCAAGCACTGCTCAAAATTCTTGAAGGGACAATTGCAGGTGTTCCCCCGAAAGGCGGAAGAAAACATCCTGAGCAACCTTTGATTTATATCAATACGACGAACATTTTATTCATTTGTGGCGGAGCATTCGAAGGATTAGAAAAACATATTGCAAGCAGACTCAGGCCAACTACCATCGGCTTTACAGCCGAGAACAAAGAGAAGATTGATGATTCCTTCGAATTATTAAAATACGTTGAACCGGAAGATCTACTAAAATTTGGATTTATTCCGGAATTAATCGGAAGATTGCCAGTTATTGCTCCACTGCACGCTTTAAATGAAGAAGCTATGATAAACATCCTGACCGAGCCCAAGAATGCTATTGTAAAGCAATATCAAAAGCTATTCAAACTTGAAGGCATTGATCTGGTTTTCCAAGACGAGGCTTTGCTTGCTCTTGTCCGCAAAGCAATGAAAAGAAAGACAGGGGCAAGGGCTTTAAGGGCTATCGCCGAAGATATTATGTTGCCTATTATGTATGATTTACCTGACAAAACAAATATCCTGGGTTGCACAATAACCGCTGGAGTTGTAGAAAACGGCGAAGAACCGGTTTATAGTTACAAAGAACAGGCTAAAAGAGCATAGAAAACATTTTTTTATGTTAATTAAAAGAAATATCTGGGAAATAAAAATTAGATTGTTTTACTTTTCTGCTTTACTTGGGTGTTTTTTTTTGTTTCCCTCATTAATCCAATCACAACAGGATGATATTATAAAGATTCCTGCACAATTACGATTTATGAGAATCTACGGTGGCGACAACGAATCTAAACCCCCGGTGATTCTTATAAAAGGAGAAAATAGCAGATACAATACTTCAATCGGAGAAAAATTCATTACAATTGAGTTTGATATTTCATCTAATGTGCCTCCCTCGCTTTATGCAAAGTTTTATCATTGTACATTTGACTGGAGAGAAGACGATAATGTTTTTCTTAACGACGTAACACTTCTTAGAACGAGCAATATCGAGTGGACTTCGGCACCGATGCTCTCCCGGTTTTATAATTACCGGGGGAAATTGAAAGTTCCGAACGAGCAAATCAAATTTAATTTTGCCGGCAATTGGAAAGTTAAAATTTTTGATTACGATGACGAAAGCAAACCATTTGCAGAAGGAAGATTTTTTGTTGTTCAACCCAAAACTAATGTTGATATGAATATATTTGGTGATTTCTATTCACCAAAGTATTCTGTCAGTTCTTCGGCTTTGACATTGGAGGCAAACGTAACCGGGCAATCTACCCTGCTTGAAAATAATGTTCATACAGCAGTTATATACAGAAATCACAGATGGTGGGAACCATATTATATAAGCACCCAAAGAAAAATAAACTTTAATCCAAATCAATACAGGTATAAATTTCCAACTTACATAAGTGGTTTTATAACATATGGAAAAAAATTTAGAATAGACAGACTACCAGCCGAGAATGCTTACCGAATATTGAATATGTCGAATATTGCGGAGTTTCCTGCAGGCGGCGAATACACAAGGCTTCCTCTTTCGGATTTAAGACGAAGAGGAACTTTTCTTGACCGTGATGACGATGGTGCAATGATTACTTCATATATTCCATATTCTTATGATGATTATGTTTATGTTGAGTTTGTACTCGATCCTGATGGATGGACAACAAATGATGATGTGATTATAGTTGGCTCTTTCAATAATTGGAAACCCGATAAAAACTGGATTATGTATTATGACGAGGAGGAAAGATACTTCAAGCTTAGGCAGTGGGTTCGTCGGGCAAGGCACAATTATCTTTATTCAACTGCAAAATATAATATTGATACCGACACAATTGAAAATCTGTCCTATGATGAATTTGAAGGCAACACAGGCACTGCTGGACATACATTTATTTCTCTGATTTATTACAGGGAGACCGAATTCGGCGGTTATGACTCAATTATTGGAATTGGTGCCGCAAATATTTACGGCAACATCAGAAGATGATTTTTTTACTCAATAATTGGCAAAACAACTAATACAACTGACAGAACGATTAACACAACAGCAGTTGACCAACCAACCAAATTATGAAAAGCTTTGTTGGTATAATCTCCCATAATTTCTCTATTATTTATCATTCTCATAATATAGAATAAAATAATCGGTAGCAGGATGCCGTTAGCAACCTGAGCCCAAAGAGTGATTTGAATAAGAGGAGCATTCGGGATCAAAATAATAGCCATACCTACAATAAGAATAACTGTAAATATTGTGTAATATTCAGGAGCTTCCCTGAGTGATTTATCAACACCGGCTTCGAATCCGAATGCCTCGCAAACACTGAAGGCTGTTGCTATTGGAAGAATACAGGCAGAGAAAATTGATGCTATGAATAGTCCAAAAGCAAAAAGCATTGCCGCAAAAGAACCGGCGAGTGGTTCGAGTGCGAGCGCGGCATCCTTTGCTTCGTTGATTACTATGCCATTTACGTGAAGTGTTGCTGCGCAGGCAACAATGATAAAGAAAGCTATCACAACAGTAATTATGCTGCCAATAACAACATCCCAGAGCGAATATCTATAATTATCAGGTTTTAACCCCTTTTCGATGACAGAGGATTGAAGGTAAAACATCATCCAAGGACAAATTGTTGTTCCAACCAGTCCGATAACCATCGTAACGTAGTTAAATTCAAATTCGATGTGAGGTTTGATTATTGATTCTCCAATTTCGCCCCACTGAGGTTTTCCAAGCAGAGCAGAAACAACATAAACAAAAAGAAAAAGACTGAAAATCAGGAAAATTTTCTCGACGGACTTATAAGTACCACGTACAACGATAAACCATACAACAACTGCTGAAATAGGGACAGAAATATATTTACTAACTCCAAAAACTTCTAAACTGCCAGCAATTCCGGCAAATTCAGTAGCTGTATTACCGATATTTGCAATTAGAACTCCTATAAAAATCAGAAAGGTTGTCTTAACCCCTACATTTTCTCTTATGAGGTCTGCAAGTCCTTTTCCAGTTACAATCCCCATACGGGCATTCATTTCCTGAATAACTACAAGAGCGATGAATGCGGGAATGAGAGTCCAGATTAATTTATAACCATAAATCGCACCTGCAAGAGAGTAAGTTGTGATGCCACCAGCATCATTATCAACGCTACCCGTGATAATTCCCGGACCCAAAACTGCAAGAAATATTAATATTTTTTTCCAAAAATTAGTTTTATACTGACTCATAAAAAATTCAAATTAAGATTATAATTTCCTTTTTCTGCTCTTCAATAAAGTAAAAACAACATCATCAATTAATATCATACCAAGAAGTTTGGAATAGCTATCTACAACGGGAATAGCCAGTAGATTATATTTTGAGATTATTTCGGCAAGGTCGTCAATTTTATCATAGTCCTGTAACTTAATAACCCTTTGATTCATAATATCAATAAGTTTGGTGTCAGGCTCCGAGACGATTAAATCTCTCAAAGAAACAGTTCCTAACAATTTTTCATCGTTATCGAGAACATAAAGATAGTAAATTGAATCAGATTCGGGTTTTAGTTTGCGAAGTTCTTCAATGGTTTGCTGAACTGTAAGTTCTTTCTTGAAAGCAATAAAATCGGTGGTCATTAGACTCCCGACGGTATTTTCGGGGTATTCCATAAGTTCACGAACTTCGTCAGAAGCTTCTTTCTCCATTTCGTTGAGCAGTTCTTCAGCTTTTTCTTTGTCTAAGTCGTCCAAAATATCAGCAGCTTCGTCGGCTGGCATTTTTTCCAAAACATCTGCTGCTTTATGAACGGGAAGGTTTTCCAGAAGTGAAATCTGAACGTCTTGCTCGAGTTCTTCGAACACATCAGCCGCTTTTTCCTCGTCAATTGTGTTCATAAAATCAATTTGAGAATTTCGGTCTAATTCCTCAATAATGTCAGCAATATCAGAAGGATGCAGAGTAAGGAGTTTTGAATAAGGTGAAGAAATTTTGATAGACAAGTTCGGTAAATTAATATGCTCAACTTCGTCCCAGGGCATAAACTTTGAAGGTATGGTCAATCCAAGTGGTTTCAGGATAAATTTTAAAGGTTTTGCTAAACCAAGCCTTCTGAGCAATCCTTCAATACCAACGTCCACAGCCACAAGGAATGTTCCCGAGGGAATCATAGCAAATCTTAGATCGTTTACTCGAACAACTTTTCTGCCATTAACATCAACGATTTGCCTGTCGAGTATCTGTTTAGCAAGATAGACATGATTGATTTTGCTAAGGTTGATTGGTTTTAAATCTTTACAAACCAAATAATATTTCCCTTGCCGTTTTATCAGATCGAAAGGACCGGAGTCGAATTCCTGATGATTTTTTTTAGTTTTTATTTTTACTGCAACAATTTTGGGCCTTTCGTAACTGACATCTACAATTATATCTTCGAGTTTGCCAATGACATCAAGTTCCGAGGAGAAAATTCTGCTACCCAGAACCCTGCTTAGATAGAAAGTTTTTATTGTTGACATTTTCCCTCCAAGTGGAAGTCCTATATCACGGAGGGAAAATTTATTGATTAGTTTCCCTGCGTGATATGCTTATTTGAAAAAATGTACCGAACTGAGTCGGGATCCATTAATTTTTTTCTCCGATGATAAAACAAAAAGGAATTCCATTTTTAATGGTATTCCATTTACAAATTTAAAAAAAAATTGGGGATCAGGTTGTAATTTTTTGCTCTAAAAGAATTATAAATAAAAAAATTATTTATTTTTCTAATAAGTTGTGATAGTCAGAATTTTTTTGTCTATCTTTATTTCTTCAGGATAAAGAATTCTGCCGCAATGTTCGCAATAAAAAAGATGATCCAGATTATTTCTGATTTCAACTATTTTTTGGGGCGGGACATTACTATAACACCCCGAGCAACTATTCTTTTTGATCAAAACGACAGCATCTTTATGAAGCAAACGAATGCGTTTGTATTCTTCGAGATTTTTCTTTGAAATTTTTGCTTTTATCGCTTTTTTTATTTTATTTAATTCATTTAGTTCATCGTTTTGATTAGAAGATATTTCTTTTTCTTCCTCGAGCAATTCATCCAGTTCGGCTTGTGCTTCATTCAATTCTTTTTCCTGTTGTTCAAGTGTTAGCAAAAGGTTTTCCTCTTTGACGTTGACAGTTCGCAGTTCAGTTGTAAGTCTGTTATATTCAAATCTTGCATGTTCAATTTCTTTTGTGATAGCATCAAATTCTTTGTTATTTCTGACTTTGAATTGCTGTTTGGAAAGTTTTTCTTCTTTATCTTTAAGTTCGGTCAAGGTTACTTTGCTGGTTGATATGAAATTTTTGACATCTTCGAGGATTTGTTTTGTTTCCTGAACGAGGTTGTCAAGTTCGGCAACTTTAGCTTTTTGTTCTTTGACTTTTTCGGGCAGGTCGCCGTATTCATCATTTAATTCGTCAAGTTTTTGATCAATTTTTGAGAGTGATGCAAGGTATAAAAGTTGATTCTCCATAATTATTCCATTTATTTTTTAATTAATAATTTTTTTTGTCTTTCAATAAAATTTTCTTTTGGATAATAATTTAAAGGATTGGTATGAATAGTTGAAGAGAGAACCGAAATATTTTCAAAACGTTTGAGAATATCTTTCATCAAATTTTCAAGTCCTTCGACAACCAGAACTTCCATTTCATAATGTCCTAAATCAGCTAAAAGGATTTTTCCCTTAGCTTGGTGAAATTTATGATAAGAAAGATCGGCAGTGATAAACGCATCTAAATTTTTAGCAATTGCTTTGTCAAGATAAGCAGAGCCACTTCCGCCTATTATTCCCACCGTTTCAATTTTATAGGTTTTACCATAGCAAAATCTGACAGGCGATGAAAAAGTTTCAGATAATAATTCAATTAAAAGATCCGAATCTATTGGTTGCTGAAATTTTGAAATCACCCCAAGTCCGCGGTCGTCATATCTTGGAATCTCTTCTAAAAATTCAAGGAATGACAAACCTAAATTGTCGGAAATCAATCTGCTTGTCCCATGAGAATAAACATCGAAAGTTGTGTGAATTGAAATAAGATTAATATTGTTTTGTATCAATTTGATGCAAATTTTGGAAGCTCTTTCGGATTCTGTAATCGTAGCTAAAGGATAGTAGATCAGGGGGTGAAAAGTTATAATTGTATCACACTTTTTTATGATAGCTTCATCAACGACTTCATCGTTGACTTCAATTGTAACAAGTATTTTTCTAACTTCTTCATCGTTTACCTTAATCTGCAATCCCACTTTATCATTTTCTAAAGCCGAATTCCACGGCAAAATGATGTTTATTTCATCAAGCAGATTATTTAATTGCATTTTTGGCTCTGCATTTTTCTGATTTTGCTTAAATAAAAATGTCAAAATTTAGGTTACTAAATTACAAAATTTATTTTAACCTGCAATTTTAACAGATGATTGTTCGTTTTTAATGTGCAATCGAGAAAATTATGTTAAGATTTTTAATAATATTGTTTTTAGGATTGATTGGTTATTCAATTGCTTTTGCCCAGATCAAAGGTGAACCTGTTAAACCTTTCAATCCTGATACTGTTTTTATTTTTGAATCTCCTCGTCCATTGATAAAAGTTGGAGATAGCGAGTCTTCCAACGTAGGAGATATGTGGGGTTTCAATTTGTTATTCTCGGATAACGGGGTTGGAGCTGGTTTTTTTATTCAATGGGAATTGGACAACAGCACACAGATGTTTACCAATCTATATATTTCCGGGGCAAGAAATACAGATGAAATTGACTATCTTTTTCCTGATGGTTCTTATAGAGTGCCCGGGAAAATTAACCGATTATTTATGTTCCCTCTGTCGCTTGGCATCAGAAGAATTCTATTTGAAGACCATTTGTCCGAAAACTTTAAACCTTTTATTTCTGCCGGCTTGGGTCCGACTTTTATAATGTCAACACCTTATGAAAGGGAGTTTTTCAATTCATTCGGTTATGCAAGTTTCTATACCAGATTTAATTTTTTTGCCGACCTGGGGGCTTTCTTTGGTTTTACGTCAAAAACACGCTCGGGAGTAAATATTAGATATTATTTCATACCTTTTGGCGGAGCAGGATTAGAAAGCATCGAAGGAAATCCAATTCAAAATTTTGGCGGAATTTTTCTCTCTCTAATTTTTGGGATACCATTTTAAAATTTGATTAATTAATTGAGAAGTTTGGGATATTTTGCAACTGCTTAGTGGTAATTTCTTCTGTTGTTCTTTTAAATAATAATCTCTATAAATTTTTATAATATAATTTCCATGTGTATGTTTGTGCTTTTTGCACTATGAGTTAAAGCACCGGAGGAAATAGCGTTAATACCTGTGTCTATATATTTATGCAGATTATCAAGATTTATTCCACCTGAAGCTTCTATAAATATATCATTGCCGCCGGGATAAGCTCTAATCATATTGACAGCTATTCTTATCAAATCAGGAGACATATTATCAAGCAGAAAACCATCAACACCAGATTCGAGTGCTTCGAGTATTTGCTGAATAGTATCAACTTCAACTTCAATTTTCATTGGGAAGCAGGCATCGTAAGCTTTTTTGATGGCTTTGCTAATGCTTCCTGCTGCCGATATATGGTTATCTTTGATTAATATTCCCGAAGATAAATCAAGCCTGTGATTGAACCCTCCACCACATTTAACTGCATATTTTTCGAATAACCTTAGCCCGGGAGTGGTCTTTCGTGTGTCCAATATCTTAACGTTGTAAGGCTGGGCTATTTTTACAAATTTAGAGGTTAAGGTGGCAATTCCTGATAATCTTTGGATCAAATTAAGAATCACTCTTTCTTTGCTTAAAATGTCAACCGAAAATCCTGAAATTTTTGCCATAAGTGAATTTTTCGGAACAAAGTCTCCATCCTTAAAAAAAATTTCAACTTTTGTTTTTTCATCAAAAAAGTATTTTATGAAATCTAATCCCGATGCAACCAAATCTTCCTCAGATTGGACAGTAGCTGATGTCCTCTCGTTGGTTTTAAAGATCGATAAAGAGGTTTTATCTCCATCGGGAGAATCTTCCTCGAGAAATTCTTTGATTTTGTTTTTAATGTAAATTTCGGGTAATGAAATTATTTGAGGATATTCAATCATTTAATAACCAAATTTATTTAACTTAGTTCAAGCATTCTTTCCAATGGTTTCAGGGCTTTCAATCTGATATCCTCGGGCAAATGTATCTGAGGCTGAAGATTTTCGAGAGCTTTGACCATCTTTTCCAGAGTATTCAATTTCATGTGAGGACAATCATTACAACTGCATCCGTTTAGATTCGGCACGGGATAGAATTTTTTATCAGTTGCTTTTCTCTGCATTTGGTGAATGATTCCGGTTTCGGTAAGGACAATGAATTCCTTTTTTTCACTTTTGATCGCGTAATTTAGTAAGCTTGATGTGGAGCCAATAAAATCAGCATAATTTAAAATATTCTCGGGGCATTCTGGATGGGCTATAACATCAGCATCAGGATATTTATTAGTTAATTTTATTACCTCGAGTTCTGAGAAAATCTCGTGAACCTGACACGAACCATCCCAAAGTACCATATCCCTGCCTGTCTGTTTCATAACATATTTTCCAAGATATTTATCTGGTGCAAAGCAGATTTTCTTATCCTTTGGCACCGAATTTACAATTTTAACAGCATTGGAGGAAGTGCAGATTATATCAGACATAGATTTAACGGCAGCTGAGCAATTGATATAGGAAATGACTATATGTTCGGAATGTGAATCCACCCATTCCTTGAATTTATCTGGCGGTGCACTATCAGCAAGAGAGCATCCGGCATTTAAATCCGGAACAATAACAATTTTGTCGGGGTTAAGTATTTTTGCAGTTTCAGCCATAAAATGAACGCCACAAAAAAGAATCACATCAGCATCAGTTGTTTTGGCTGCCTGAGCCAGAGCGAGTGAATCTCCAAGAAAATCAGCAACATCCTGTATTGTTGGTTCCTGATAATAATGAGCAAGAATTATTGCGTTTCGTTCTTTTCTTAATCTATTTAATTTTTCAATCAGATTGTTCATACCTTATCTAATTCATTGATTTTAAGTGTTATTAGACGGTAAATCATTTTAATTGTTTTTTTAATAATGATAACCTGATAAGAAAAACTTTGATTGAGAAAGATTGAAAATATTTGATGGTTTGAGAGATATTTATTCAATATCCTGGCAATGGAGGCTGAAATTGATTGTTGTCCCACGACCTTCGGAGCTGTCAACTTTGAATATCCCATCATGAAGTTCAACAAGTTTTTTGGCAATAATTAGCCCCATGCCGGCTCCTTGTTGCTCGTAGAAGGTCCTTTCGAATTGGGCAAGAGCGGAAATTTTTGATATTTGTTCTGTATTCATACCTCTTCCCTCGTCGCTAATATTGACAACAGCCATATCTCCGTTTCTGAATGAGCTTATAAAAATTTTATCACCTTTTTTCGAGAATTTGAAAGCATTATCCAGAATTTCGTCGGCGATTTTATAAAAACTTTCAGAAGATATCTCGAGAGAAATCAACTCGATATTATCCCCAAAAACCAAATCTTCACTCCTGTCATATTGTAATGCTTTTGAAGAAGCAATATCCAAAAAAATTGAGAAAGGCTCATCGGTTCGAAATTTCCTTAGTTGTTTCTTTTGTTCAGGGTCTGAGGCAAGAGCTTCAATCCTGACAAAAAGTAAAAAGTTCTCAGTAATCTTCAATAATCTCTTCGAAGAGGAAATGATATCGTTCGAAAATTCAATTATTTCTGATTTTGATAAAGTATCAGCATCAGTGTTCATATATTTTGCAGTTCCAATGACTTCATTGAGAACGGTTCGGAATTCGTGCGGAAGAACGGATGTAACGCTTCTGCCAACTTCTTCAATTTTTTCGTTTAATTTTTTCTCGAGTCTGATTCTTTTAGCCCATTGTGCCTGGATAGCCATAAGAAGTTCATCGTGGGTATAAGGTTTGACAATAAAATCATCTGCTCCACGCTCCATTCCGGCTCTCATTTTGGACTTTTCTGAAAAAGCCGTCAGAAATATAAAGGGGGTTGACTCAGTTTCGGGATTTTTTCTTATTTCCTCAAGAACTTTGAAACCGTCCATCCCTGGCATTGCGATATCACAAATAATTATATCCGGCTTCTGTTCAAAGGCTGATTTTAATCCAATATATCCATTCTGAGCTGCAAATACTTCGTAGCCCTCATATTTAAGTATGGTTGCAGTGCTGTCGAGAATGAATTCAGCATCATCTATGATTAATATTTTTTTCTTTTCCACCATAATTATTATTATCGGCAACCTTTTAATTAAATTTATCAACATTTTTCATCGTTATAAACATCGTGGTTAAGAATTTGTGAAAAAAATAAATTAAAATTTAACTGAAAAAAGTTAAATCTTTGCTTCCCTATTTTTTAGGAATTTTAGAAATTAAGAAAATGAACAATATAAATAGTAAAAGATATAACAGCTCCAAAAAAAACACGAACAGCCTTAATTTGCCTTACAATACTAAAGTCGGCGAAATATTAGGCAGTAAAATTCCACCGCATTCCGACGATGCCGAAAAAGCCCTTCTGGGTGCTATGATTATTGATAAAACTGCCATTGCTAAATCACTGGAACTGATTGATTCGGATAGTTTTTATCATGAAAGACACCGACTGATTTTTGATGCAATTATCAGCCTTTATGAAAGAGGCATCAGCGTTGATTTGCTTACATTGTCAGAGGAACTGAATAAGAGGAAAATGCTTGATAAAATCGGAGGGACATACTATCTTGCGGAATTAAATGATTCCACTCCAACCGCAGCAAACGCAGAATTCCATGCAAGGATTGTTCAGGAAAAATTCATCAAAAGAAGTCTGATAAATGCGGCGGGGAATATCCTTATTAATAATTATGACGATTCAACTGACGCTCTCGAAGAAGTGGACCGAGCCGAAAGCCAAATTTTTCAAATTTCCGAAAAAAGATTTGCAAGATCTTTTGTGGACCTCAATACTTTAACTCATCAAACAATTGAATACATAAACCAATTAGTTGAAAGAGATATCAAGACTTATACAGGCGTTCCATCGGGTTTCAGGGACCTGGACGATTTGCTCGGTGGCTTTCAGAATTCTGATTTTATCGTTATTGCAGCCCGTCCTTCGATGGGAAAAACGGCTTTAGCACTATCAATAGCAAGGAACGCCGCAGTTGATAATAATATCCCTGTTGCATTCTTTTCGGTGGAAATGTCCGATATGCAATTAGTTATAAGGTTAATTAGCGCTGAAACAAAAATAAATTCGCATAAAATCAGAACGGGAAAGATAAGCCAGAAAGATCTTTCCGTAATTGTGAAGAAAATTGGTAAATTAGCAAAATCGCCAATGTTTATTGACGATAGTCCAGCCCTTACTATTACCGAACTTAGAGCTAAGTGCAGAAGGCTCAAGGCTGAACATGGTATAAGATTAATATTGATAGACTACCTTCAATTGATTCATCCTCCAAAAGCAGAAAGCCGCGAGAGGGAGATTTCGATTATTTCAAGTTCACTCAAACAAATAGCAAAGGAACTTAATATTCCCGTTATTGCTCTTGCTCAGCTGAACAGAGGAGTTGAAAGCCGTGCCGACAAAAGACCAATGTTGTCAGATTTAAGGGAGTCTGGAAGCATTGAGCAGGACGCTGACGTTGTGATTTTTATTTACAGACCTGAACATTATGGAATCAAAACTTATGACGATCAAATTCCAACTGCAAACACTGCCGAAATCATTATCGGCAAGCAAAGAAACGGACCAATAGGAAACTTAAGATTATACTTTGACAAAGACTTAACAAGATTCGACAATCTTGATACATCAAGACGGGATGACATTCCTCCCGAATCAGGCGATTCTTATTATTACGAGGAAGAAACAGACGACGAACCTTTTTAAAAGTTTAGTTCTTTAAACCGTCTTTTATTTTTCTTGATATTATATCTATAGACTCGAGAATTTTTTCTTTCTTTTTGAAAATATCCCGCACCTGATAGTTAGGGTCGGGTAGTTTTGTTTCGACATCATAAATATAAGCATTAATAAGAAATCTCTGTGCCTGGACGTTAAAGTTGCCGGTTACAACTTTTGAAACATTTAGCAAAGAAATGGCTTTCCACATATCAGAAGGATATTGTGGGTTTGTTGGATCCAGGTTAAGATCTGCCATAATCATTTCCACAGAATCAAGGGGAACGATTTCTACATTTTGGGTTAAATCCTCGTCCTCGAGCAATTTTAGATTTAGTGAGTCGCTAAGCTGATAGGAAACAATATTCAACTCAAGATTTCCATCCATATTCTGGAAAGGAAGAACAACTATTCTTGTCTTTGAGATGCTGAATTGATAAGTAGCAATAAGGATAAAAACGAAGAAAAAGAATTTCATTCCATTGTTTTTCATAACTGCTCCGTTAATTACAAAAGAAGCACATAATTATACAATGGAAAAATTAAGAAATTAAGTTAACAAAAAAAAATTCCTTTGCTTTTCTTTTTAATTTATTTTGAGGAAAGTTCTTTTTTGATTCTGTCGAATTCGCTCAGGAGCTTACTTTCGAGCAATTTTGCAGCTTCCCATTTTCTTTCCTTTGCATAGCCCATCAATTCAATACCCAGAGCAGCGATTTTTTCAAGTCCAAATTGCAGGCAGGAACCTTTAAGGGTATGACCCATACGGTATAAATCATCACCGTTGTTGCTCTCAATCAGAACACTCATTTGCGTTGAAATGTCATCGAGCCAGGTATCAACGAACTCAGGCAGTAATTCCAATACATAAGGGTCGTCTGAAAATTCCATTTTTATCCCTTTTATTTAATACTATATCAACACAAATAAATATCGTTAATTGATTATAAATCTTGAATAAAGTATAGAAAAGATAATTATTTTGAAATCCAGCTAATAAATTTCTTCTAAAGTTTCCTCATAATTTCCTGCTAAATTCAATGGATAGGGTAAAAAGCAAGATATAGTTTTGCACTTGTGAATGTTTTTTGTTAATAAATTTTGGATTTTTTATGTGGATAGAAATTTTTAAATCAGGAAACCACACAGATTCTGCTGGAAGAGAGCGAAATTTTTCTGATGAAGATATTTCCGTTATAGCTGAAAAATATAATCAATCAATAGCGACGGATAAATCAGGCGAAGCACCTGTTGTTCTGGGACATCCAACTGATAACACTCCGGCTTATGGTTGGGTGGAGCGGCTTGCCAGACGTGGAAATATCCTGCTTGCTAAGTTAAAAAATTTATCCCCGGAATTAATTGAAAAAGTCAGGCAAGGTGCTTTCAGGAAAGTTTCAATATCTCTTTTTCCTGATTTAATGTTGAGGCATATCGGTTTGCTCGGAGCAGCAACTCCCGCCGTTAAAGGATTAAAAAATATTTCTTTTGCAGCTGGTGAAATCACTGAAATTATTTCTGATTTTGATTACACTGAAAAAGAAACAGAGGTTAAAGCTGAATTAATCGAAAAAATTAATTTTTTGGAGCAGGAGAATTCAAAAATTTTAAAGACCCTTGAAGAGAAAGATCTTCTTGTTCAAAAATTTATTAGAGACGCTAAAAACAAAGAATTCAGAGAATTTATTAATTCTTCGCTTCGAGCTAATAATTGTTTAAAGCTTACTCCTGCGCAAAACGAAAACTTGATTGAGATTATGCAATTAGTTTACGAAAGAGGTTTGAAGAAAGGCGATGCAAAAGGCAACGACTTTTCGGATTATTCTGAAAATGAGGATCTGCTCGAAAAAATCAAAAGCTTTATTTCGGGGCTATCAACGCAGATAAACACAGAAGAATTTGCTGTCAGACAGAGTAAAAAGGATAATTCTGATTATTATTCATTTTCAGGCAGGAAAGTTCAACCGGACAGAATGTTGCTGCATAACAGGGCTCTCGAAATTATGAATGAGGACCCAACGCTATCCTACGAAGAAGCTATACTCGAAGCACAAAGTTAAATTTTTAAACATTAAAAGGATAATAATATGTCACAATCAAGAATTGATGAATTAAGAATGATTGACCCGGTTCTGACTACTGTTGCACAGGGTTACACAAATACAAATATGATAGCCGACTCTCTCTTTCCAACGATACAGGTTAGTAAGCTCAAAGGGAGAATACCAACTTTTGGGAAGGAAGCATTTTTAATAAGAGATACTTTTAGAGCTATAAAGGCTCAGTCCAACAGAATACCGCCTTCGGACATTGATTTCATAACATTCGAAACAAAAGAAAGAGATATTGAGATGTCAATAGATTATATCGAAGAAGAGGAATCACCGGATTTCAGCCGATATGAACAGAGAATTACCAAGGAACTTGTTGACATTTTGCAGCTGGGCAGGGAAAAAGAAGCTGCTGATTTAGTTCAAAATCCTGATAATTTTAATGAAGAACTTACATACGAAGTAACGGAAAATCAGGCTTTTGATGATTACACAAAAAACGCTGACCCAATCTTGCTGATTCGAAATTCAGCCTCAAAGCTGAGAAGTTTGATAGCAAAATTTCCTAACACAATGGTTATTGGTGATAAATGCTATCAGGCTTTGATTAATCACCCGAAGTTGTTGGAAAGAGTAAAATACGCAGGTGTCTCAAAGGTTAGCAGAAGTATTTTGTCCGAACTTACAGATATTCCAAATGTATATGTTGGTTCGGCGGTATTTACGAATGATGGAATAAATTTCAGCGATGTCTGGCTGGATAATATTATACTGGCTTATGTCGATAGGACTGAAAGGCAACTGCGTTCAGAGTATAATCCAAGCTTTGGCTATACACTCCAAAGAGAAGGAAAGCCAGAGATTGACACTTACTATGAAAACGGCGGAAAAATCAAGGTCATTCGCAATACTGACAATTATTCACTTCAAAT
>CALHRB010000206.1 GCA_938038165.1 Candidatus Kapaibacterium sp.
ACATCAAAATTAAGATATGATTTTATTATTCAACCTAATGCAGATGTAAATCAGATAAAACTTGAATTTAAAGGTCAAGATGGAATTTTTGTCAATAAGAAAGGTGAATTGATATTAAAAACTATTTTTGGTGATCTTTCCCATAAAAATCTTTATTGCTATCAAAGTTCAACATTAAATTTAGAAAACAAAAATTCTAGTATTTCAAATAGTCTTTTATCAAAATCAGATCTTTCAGAAAAAATCGAATGTCAATTTTATTTGACTAATGACTCCACAATAAATTTTTCCACCGGTTTATATGATAAAAACTATAGCTTAGTTATCGATCCCCTTATCTATTCTACCTACATAGGCGGCAGCGGAACCGAGGAAGGTTTCTCTATTGCAATAGATAGTTCAGGATGCGCTTTTCTTATTGGTAGAACCAATTCATACAATTATCCAACTTCACCTGGAGCCTATGACTTAACATATAACGGTGGAAATTTTGATGTGATTTTAACAAAGATTAACTCGTCCGGCTCATCTTTACTATACTCTACATTTATTGGAGGGACCGGCGACGACGAAGGAATATCAATTTCAATTGACGCTTCTAATAATGTTTACCTGACTGGTAAAACCAAATCCCCTGATTTCCCAGTAACACAAAACACTTTAGATGGCTCCTACAATGGGGATTGGGATATTTTCATTACTAAAATAAATTCAACTAATTCAAAACTAATTTCTTCCACCTTTCTGGGTGGATCTTTAGGTGATGAACCTACCTGTTTAAAAATAGATAATAATAATAATATTTATATTACAGGACGAACTATCTCGGGCGATTTTCCTGTAACCTCAGGTGCATTTAGGACTGTCAAAAGAAATGATAATGATATTTTTGTTACTAAGATCGATCCTAATTGTTCTAATCTAATTTATTCTACTTTTATTGGAGGCAACGGGCAAGATGAAGGACGTTCATTAGTTCTTGACTCTTTTTATAATGCATATATTGTTGGCTGGACCACCTCAACTGATTATCCAACAAAAATGCCATTAGATAATCCGTCCTATTCTGGTGATAAGGATATAATTGTAACTAAGCTCAATAGCAGCGGCTCTCAAATCCTTTTATCAACAATTATAGGCGGGCAAAGAGAAGATTTTGGAAATTCTATTGCTTTAGATGAATATAATAATGTCATAATTACAGGTAAAACCTCTTCACGAGATGATCAACTATTTCCAATTAAAAATGCTCCATCGCAATTTTCCAAACTAAAAGGTCCTAGTGATGCCTACTTAATGAAACTTGATATGAATAATTTTAGGGTTGTTTATTCATCTTATTTAGGTGGAAACGCTAATGATGAAGGGAAGTGTTTAATTCTTGATGCCTCTAATAATATTTATATTTCAGGTTATACTGAATCTGATGATTTTTATACAACTGTCAGCGCTATACAAAAACAAATAAAGGGGGGAAAAGATATTTTTGTTACAAAGTTTAATAATTCGTTTTCTGAGATAATGTATTCAACATATTTAGGCGGGACTGATAATGATCATGCTAATTATATTACTTTGGATCGTTTTAATAATGCTTTTATTACAGGGATCACATCTTCTTCCGACTTTCCAACAGAAAGTGGATCTTACAATAAATTTTACAATGATAACGAAGATATTTTTTTAGTTAAGTTAGGTTTATTTTCTCATTCTATTTCAACCTTAGAGATATTTCCAAAATCATTTTGTCAAAAGCAGTCAATTTCAGTATCATTTTCAATATATGGTACTTTTAACCCCGGAAATACATTTACAGCCCAGCTATCCGACGAAAATGGAAATTTTTCAAATCCCAGAGTGTTAGGTAAAATTGATGCAATAAAGCCTTCAATAATTATTGGATCATTACCCCCGGATATTAAGCCCGGATCATACTATAAAATTCGTGTAGTAAGCAGCAATCCACCTATTATCGGCAGTGATAACGGTCACAATATAATCATCAATTCACTCCCTAATCCAAATATTTATGGTAATTTTGAAGTATGTGAAAATAGTATTGAAGATTATTTTACTTCAGAAAATGAAAATACTAAATATGATTGGTTTGTTTTTGGAGGTACTGCTTTAACTAATTTGAAGAACAACTCCATAAAAGTAATGTGGCAAAAAGCTGGAAACGCTAAAATTCGATTAATTAAAACTGATTCTCAAACTCTTTGCAGAGATTCTTCAGAAAAAATAGTTATTGTAAATTCCTTACCTGACACAAAGATTCAAGGAAATAATCTCGTCGTTCAAAATTCAGAAGAAAAATATATATCAAACTTAACTAATGGTGTAAAATATTTATGGAACGTGGAAAATGGAATTCCACTCGGAAAAAATGATAGAAATGAATTAATAGTTAAATGGGATAAAGTTGGTGAAGGTAGGATAATCCTCTTACACACTGATAGTATCAATGCTTGCAGTTCATCCGATACATTGGTAGTTAATATAAGCAAAGAAATACCTAAGTTAATTTTAAGCAATATAAAATCTGATGAAAATATTTGCAAAGGCGATTCAATTGTGATAGGTAATAAAAATCCAGCAAGTGGTGGTGTTCCACAATATAAGTTCAAATGGACTCCTGCGGCTGGATTGAATAATGATACAATTCCAAATCCAATTGCTTCCCCA
>CALHRB010000207.1 GCA_938038165.1 Candidatus Kapaibacterium sp.
AAGTCATATTGCGGCACACAAACACCACAAGCGGCTGCGAATCGGGCGACACGCTGGATGTCATTATCAGTGCGGGCATACCGCCATTGGTATTGAATGTCGGTGAGGGCAAGGAGATATGCAGTGGGGAATCAGTTCAAACAGGGAACGCAAATCCGGCTTCCGGTGGCGTTCAGCCATATAAATACAAATGGACGCCATCGGCTGGACTGAATAATGATACAATTCCAAATCCAATTGCTTCCCCAAATGCTACGACCGAATACACATTAACTGTGAAAGATTCTAGAGATAGTGCTGTTATTGCTAAAGTTACTGTTATTGTAAATGAATTACCTCAAACAAAAATAATTGGGGATACACTCGTCAGGGAAGACCAAGAAAGAATTTATAGCTCATATAAAAACAACGGATTTGAGCTTACCTGGTTTGTCGAAAATGGTATTCCACTAAGTGAAAATAACAAAGATAATTTTAAAATAAAATGGAAAAAAAGAGGTATTGGTAAAGTTATACTTCTGCAGATTAATTCACAAACTCGATGTCAAAGCATTGATACATTAGTGATAAAAATCGAAGATAAGTATCCAAATGATGAATGTTTATTTGTTGTAGAACCATTAATTATTACTGAAACAAAATTTGGAGATGATTTTAATGCAATTGAAGAAGGCACAATTACTTTTACCAATAACTGTTTCAACGATATTATCATTAACGAAATAATTTTATATCAAAACAATGAACAGTTTAGAATAAAAAAAATCAGCAAACCTCTCCCTTGTAATCTTAGTTATAATAACGATTTAAAAATCGTTGTTGAGTTTGTTGCAAAAAAACAAGGATCCGATTCCTGTAAAATAGGTTTATTAACAAATAATAAAACTATCAAATACGGAAAAATAATTGGCTACGCTGATTATGATAATAACGCACCTGTCACTTGGATAAAATTTGAAGCGGAACCATCTAAAGCCCAAATTGGTGACACGATCAAATTAAAACTCTTGATAGATAAAACTAAAAACTTAAATTTATCTGAATATAAATACAAAGCAAATCTAAGCTTTAGTGCAGATATATTAAATTATTCAGGACGAAATGGTTTCTCTACAAGAAACCCAAATAAAAAAAATAACTTTATGTATGAAATTGAAGTAAAAGAAGGGAAATTCATCGAGAAAAAAGAACTTTTAGAATTAAAATGTATAGCTTCAGGTGGTGAAAAAGAAGAAACAATATTATATATTGATGAATTTCAATGGTTAGACTCCAAAATTTCAAAAATTCCTACTAGTGGTTCATTTAGCATAGATGTTTGTTATGATTCTGAAAAAAGATTAATTATCAGACATGAAAAAATTGATTTGTCTCTCAAATTTTCACCTTTGCCTGCTAACAATTTTGTAAATTTTGAATATAATGCTAATGAAAAGTCAACATTAAAAATCAAAATTTATGATTATTATGGAAAACTCAAAGATGACTTTGTAATCTTTAATCTTCATCAAGGAATTTATACAAAACAGATAGATCTTGAGGGCTATACCAGTGGAATTTATAATACACTTATTGAATATAATGGAATTCTTTACTCAAAAAGCTTTGTTATCGTTAAATAGGAGGGATTTTTCTTTTGAAAAGATTTATTTATTTCTTTATTATCATTTCATATAGTTGTTTTTCCAATGATATAAACATTGTTCTAAATTCAGCTCATAATGGAAAAATTAATAAAATAATTGCTAACCACAACGGAGATGTGTTTGCCACAATTAGTTCAGATCATACTATTAAATTATGGGATACCGAAACTGGCCTATTAATCAGAACCTTGGTTGGTCATAAAGATGAAGTTACAGATTTAGCATTTAATACCTCTGGAGACACTATCATTAGTTCTTCAAAAGACAATACTTTAAAATTATGGGACTCAAAAACAGGCAAGAACATCTCTACTTATTGTTGTAGTGATTTGTTTTTTACAACTGTAGATCTTAATCCATCCAGTAGAATCATAATAACTGCTACATACAGCAATGAATTGGTCTTTTGGAGCCTATTCGACACTTTAAATCCTATTATAAGATACAAAACAAATTCAATAATAACCAATATTAAATTTACTAAGGACTCGAAATACTTTCTCACTAATGACTTAGATGGCAATATTTTTCTTTATAAAACTGAAAACCCAGCCTCTTTCTACAAAAAGCTGAGCCATTCTAACTCTAAAATTGTTTCATTTGATTATTCTTCAAAATCTAATTGCTTGGTATATTCCACTGCGGATTCTGTCTTTTTCATAAATCTTTCCAATCCAGATAGTATCTATAAATTTGATATACAAGCTGAAAATACTAGCCTTACTAATGATGGAAATAATATTGTTTACAACGACAAACAAAAAAATTCTGTAGTTATTTTCAATATTTTTACTAAAAATAAAGAATTCGAATTCGATTTAGAATTTTCTGATATAACTTCAATAAAATATATAGAATTTCAAGAAAACCCAATTTTAGTAGCAACAACACTTTTTGGAGATATATGGTACATTGATAATTTCAAATCCAAAAAATTCAAGAAATTATCACATAGTATTAATGCTGTGAATTCTATGATCTATTCTTCAAATAAAGATTTGATAGTTTCAATAATAAATAATAAATACCTGGGAATTTGGGAAAGCAATAAGCTAAATCCTTTTCAATCTATAAACTTAGATTTAACAATAGCATACGACTTAGCACTTGGTTTCAATGAAAATATAATATATATTGTAGGTGATGGGTTTAAAGGATCATTATTATCATACGACTTAGCTCGGAATCGAACAAATTATTTTAAATCAGTTAATGAAAAATTAATTACAGTTGATTATGATGTTAACAACCAATTCATATTAGCTTGCTCCCTCGATTCGATTTTTGTCTTCAATGAATTAACTACTGAAAAAGTATTATCAAAAAAATTCGACGGACTTTATATTTACAAATCAATTTTTTTGGACAAAGGTAAACAAATTGCCGTCATTGACTATTCTAATAATCTATATATTTACGATCTAAGCAGTTGGAATGTTAAATTATATAAAAACCCAAATAAATCAAATTTTTCTGATATTATTTCTAAGAACAATAAATCCTGCTATATTTCTGATGAAACTGGAAATATTTTCCTATTAAATTTAGATCACAATGAACTCGAGCATATTTTTAAATTAACTATGAATTCAGTGATACATTCTTTGGCAATTGATAATAATGAGACTTTGTTATCAATAGGCACAAAAAACAATGAAATAATTGTACTTGATTTAAGAACAAAAAAAGAAAAAAATAAATTTATTTTAGCTCATAATAATATTGTGCAAAACTTGAGTTTTCACAAAAACAGCAAATTACTATTTAGCTCTTCAACTGATGGTCTGATTAAGATTTGGAATTTGGTTAATAACTACCTTGATGCAGTGATTTTTGGAGATATGTCTAACGAATGGTGCATTGTTTCCAATAAAAAACAAATTGACGGTTCCGAAAATGGTTTAAAAATGATAAATTTTGTTATAAACAATAAACCAGTTAAAATAATTAACAATTATATGTCAATGTTTAATGC
>CALHRB010000208.1 GCA_938038165.1 Candidatus Kapaibacterium sp.
AATCATGTTTAATTTCATATATGCCCCCGGATTAATTTAACAAATTTAAACCGTCGTCGAGAGCTGACAACAAATCTTCTACGTCTTCAATCCCAACCGAAAGCCTTACCAAACCATCGGTAATTTTTGCCTGAATCCGAATATTCCTATCCATACTTGAATGAGTCATTGAAGCCGGATGCTGAATTAGTGATTCTACTCCACCAAGACTAACAGCCAACGCCCAGAGCTTAATATTATCCATAAGTATCTTCCCAGCATTATACCCATCTTTTAGTTCAAACGAAATCATTCCACCGAATCCTGACATTTGTTTTAAGCCAATTTCATATTGTGGATGGGATTTAAGTCCGGGATAGCGAACCCATTCAACTTTTGGGTGGTTTTCGAGATATTCGGCTATTTTAAAGGCGTTTTCAGAATGTCTTGCCATTCTCAAAGACAAAGTTTTCATACCACGATGAACAAGGAAAGAATTAAACGGATCAATCACTCCTCCAACGTGATTAAGAAATTTCCTAACAGGAGTGTATTCATCTTTATCTTTGAGAACTATCACCCCACCGACTACATCAGCATGACCATTGAGAAATTTCGTCAGACTGTGAATGACATAATCAGCACCTAATTTAAGGGGCTGCTGAAAAACTGGACTCATAAAAGTGTTATCAACGGCGAGTTTTGCGTTATTTTTATGAGCAATCTCTGCAATAGCTTTAATGTCCGATATAACAAGAGTCGGGTTTGCCGGAGTTTCAACAAAAATCAATCTTGTATTGCTTTTTACCTTAGACTGAACATCGCTCAAATTCGATGTATCCACAAAATCAAATTCAATCCCATATTTTGAAAATATTGATGAAATTAAAGTAGTGGTCGGACCATAAACAGATTCGCTGCAAATTATATGATCACCGGATTTCAAACAATAAGCAATTAGTGTGTGAATAGCAGCCATTCCACTTGCACAACCAAGTGATTTAGCTCCACCTTCGAGCGAAGCTATGGCATTTTCCATAGCTTCAATAGTGGGATTTCTCATCCTTGTATAAATATAACCTTCTTCTTCACCTGTGAATAGCCTTGCACCATGGTCGCTACTTCGAAATTTAAATGTTGAAGTTTGAAAAATTGGTGGGACTACAGCACCAAATTGATATTCCTCAATACCTGCATGAACACATTTTGTATTCATACCACTTCGATCGTCAGATTTCAAAATTTCCTCCTTTGTTTGTAATGTAAATAATTTCTCAATCGAATATTCCTTGATTTTCTCCTTTGTAACCATTTAAAAAGTCTTTGGTTTTCATTGGCTTCCTGCCTTCTGGCTGGAGTTCTTCAATAATAATGGCATCTTCCCCGCAAAAAGCAATAAATTGAGAATTTTCAATAATAAAAAAACCAGCTATACCTTCTTTATAATCAGATATTCCAGCTCTTAATATTTTCAGTCTTTTATCATCCCAGACAGTCCAGGCTCCAGGTGTTGGTGAAGTTCCGTGTATAAAATTTCTGATTCGATTTGCTGGCAGACTCCAGTCAATTTTGCAGTCCTCCGTAAAAATTTTTGGGGCTTTTGATGCCCTTGATTCATCCTGTGCAACTAATTCATAATTTCCTGACAAGAGCAATTCGCATGTCTCAACTGCTAAATCTGCTGATAGAGGCATAAGTGCATCGTGCAAATCTCCAGCAGTAAACCCATCAGGTATTTCAAATTCCTTTTGCAATAAAATTGAGCCTGTGTCAACTTTCCTCTCGAGTAAAAATGATGTTAATCCTGTTTTCTTCTCTCCATTGATTATAGCCCAGTTAATTGGTGCAGCCCCTCTATAAGCAGGAAGCAGGCTTGCATGAATGTTGAAAGAACCTTTTTTCGGAATATTATAGACCTCTTCAGGCAAAATCCTGAATGCAAGAACTACAATTATGTCAGGATTAACCTCCTTTATCGTCTCAATAAATTCTTCTGATTTTAATGACTCAGGTTGTGAAATTGGAATCCCGAGTTCGATGGCTTTTTGTTTGACTGCCGAAGGCATTAATTTCAAACCTCTGCCCTGAACTCTGTCGGGAACTGTTACAACAAGCTTTATTCCATATTGTTTGTGCAATTTTTCAAGCGTTGGAACAGCAAATTCAGGTGTTCCCATAAAAATTATTTTTGGTTCTTTCATTTAAGTTTCATTTCTTATTCAAACCAGTGCTACCAAAACCACCCTCGCCACGTCCAGTTCCTGGCAAATCACTTACTAAATTCCATGAAATTTTTTCATATCGGGCGACAACGAGTTGGGCTATTCTGTCCCCTCTATTAATAATAAATGGCTCTTTCCCGAAATTTGCCAGGATGATTTTAATTTCACCTCTATAGTCGCTGTCTATTGTTCCAGGAGAATTCAAAGCAAAAATCCCATGTTTGATTGCAAGACCACTACGTGAACGAACCTGACATTCATAACCATCTTCGAGAGCAATCGAAAGAGCTGTCGGAATCAAGGCAATGCCTCCCGGTTCAATAATTTCCGAATGTTCAATTGCTGCATGAATATCCATGCCCGCCGAACCTTCTGACGAATAACCCGGCAACGGCAAATCATTAAATCTATCGCCAATTCTCTTTATCTTTATATTTAACATATATACAATTTAAATAAAATTTCTATAAATTATTCTCATCATAATCAATTATTATCGAAGAATTCAAGTGCTATCTTTCTGAATAGCCTTTTTTGTGTTATCATCAAAGGATGTTTGCCTGAGTTTGAAATAAAAATTTCGCTTCCGGGTATTTTTTCTGCTATTTCTTTCAATCTGTTATTCATATTAGGTATTAATTCATCCTTAAGACTACCCGTTAAGAGAACCGGACAATCAATTTCATTCAGATCTCCATAAATAACAGGTAAATTTTTCAAAGACACTTTGACTAACATATCTAAATCCATATCTACTATTTTGCTCCAATCATCTCCGTGCTGACTTTTCCAGAAGGCTGAAGCAAGAATTTGTTTTTTGGCTCTTTTCCTCGATTCGTAAATCCTTTCTGCTAGTTCTGTTTCAATTCTCAAACCAAAAAAACTGTCGAATACTGATTTCTTTATTATACCTTTAAGGTTTAAACATACGTTCAGACCAACCAGAGCTCCACCGCTTGTACCTATCATATAAATATCTTTCAGCTGTTCTAATTCAATCAATTTCATAACGGCTTTGGCATTATAAAACCAAAAATCTTCTGAAAATCTTTCCAATCGCTCTGAATGTCCGTGCCCGGGATAATCAATCAGATATACTTTGTAATACTTTGAAAAAAAAATGGACTCACTTGCAAACATTTTTGATGAAACAGAATTTCCGTGAAGAAGAATCAGCGGCTCCCCGCGACCAATAGTGTCAAAAAAAACCTTTTTATCGTCAAATTCAATAAATGGCATAATTTAGTCTTGTTAAACAAAAAGAATTATTTTAATTTGCAATTTAATCATTCTTCAAATCATTTTTTTCAAGACTAATTTTAAAATTGAAATGAGAAACAATCAAATAAATTACTTATATGAAAAACCCGAATTTTCTCATTTGGGCTTTGCGATCATTGCAACTTTTCTTATTATTATTTTTTACCAGGCGACCCTTTTTCTGGGGTCTTTTTTAATAAAAAACAACTCAGATTATTCTGATTTTTTACCTTTGGTCATAGGTGGCAACAGTTTGCTTTTTTTACTTGTTCCAACTCTAATTGCTGCAAGAATAAGTCCAATTTCATTTAAAAGAATTTTCCGACTAAAAAAGCCAGACCCCAAATTATTGTTACTTTCCTTAATTGGCATACTTACCTTTCAAATTTTTGTTGTGGGCTATTCAGCTATGCAGGAAAGCCTGATACCGGAGTCATTAAAAGGCTTTTATGACCATTTTAATCACTTAGTTAGAGAATTTTATGAATCAATTTTAGGTGGAAGTAGTTATCTTGATTATCTTAAAGGATTTTTCTTAGGAGCAATCATACCAGCTTTAACAGAAGAAGCTCTTTTCAGAGGTTTTTTCCAGCGTTCACTCGAAGAAAAACTAAAACCTATCTGGGCTATCCTGATAAGTGGCATTTCTTTCGGGATAATACACATGAATCCTATAGATTTAATTCCTTTAATCCTGATTGGTATTTATCTTGCCGCCCTGGCTTACTATACAGGAAGCCTCTGGATTCCCATTTTAGCTCATTTCCTGAATAATTTTTGGGCATTAAATGTTATGTATATCATTCCACTGAAAAACATCGAAGAACAATCAAGAAGCATTCCCCTTTTCCTTTCCCTGCCTTTGATTATTATTGGAGGCTCGGCAACGGTTATAATTTTATCATTTATCATTAAGTTTTCAAGGAACAATTTAAAAAGTGATTACATAATAATTTCTTCTTAGCTATCTTAAAAAACTTAATTACATAAGTTAAAGGAAGCAAACCCTGAAATCTCGTTCATTATATTAACTTATACAATCATTCAAAATCTATACTTTATGCAGACCGAGAAAGAATTGGAATGGATAAAAAAAAGGCTGTCCTTCTGAGACAGCCCTTTGCAAAATGATAGTGTATCTAAATTTTTACGATTTTGATTAAAAATGCTTCTTTGCTTGACTTTAAACCTAGTTTATAAACGCCAGAAGGAAGCTGTTTTGTTTCGAATTTTATGTTATGATTTCCTTCATTTAAAAAACCGTCAAAAACTTCTCTCACGGGATTACCCAATAAATCATATAATTCAATTTTAATCAAATCCGAAATTTTCAGATTAAAAGACACATTAACCTCTTTTTCGCTGGGATTTGGATAAGCAGTCAAATCAGAAATCAGGGAAAAACCTGCGATAGCTTCCTCAATACCAAGCTGTTTGTTCTTGATTGCAAAGAGACCCTTACTGATTGCAAATTCTCCGGGATTATTAATATTAGTTACTTTAATCTGATAGCTTGAATCTTCTGGAACTTGTTCAGGAATAGCATTCCAAAGGAAATTATTCGTAAAACTTTTAACACTGTCAATTATCGTGAGGAAATAACTTCCATTTCTAAATAAGTCAATTTTAACGGGTGTGAAAGCAACATCAAACCAACGAATGATTTTCGGGAGATCATCCTTAAATAGCACTTCTCCGCCATCAGGATATTTCATTGCAATGAATGGGGCAATTGGTGAAAAAGAAAATACCTCTGACCAATCACTGCTTCCAAGCCCGTTCACTCTTGTTCTAACCCTCCAGAAATAAGTTTTATCATCAAATGGAGGTAACAGTTTATAGATTAGTTCAGTGAGATTGTCTTTTTCGAACAAAATTTGATTGAAGTCTGGATCCTTTGCAATCTGAATATGATGGAATTCCATCATTCCATTAACAGCCCATCTTAGTTCAATTGGTTTATTCTTATTAATTTCTTGACCATTTAATGGGTAGAATAATTTTGGAACTTCAAGCAAAGGTTTGAAGTCATCTCTCCCAAATATAAATTCACCGAAATCAGTAACATTAATGATTAATGAATTTTTCTCTTTGTCAAAAGCTGTAGAAATCGGAATAAACTTTCCTTGACCTTCATTAGGTCTGAAAAATACATTGAATTGATTACCATCTCTGATTCTTGGGAAACTGCTAATATCAAACATAAGTTTTAGATTAACGCTTGTTATATTTTCCCCTTTAACAGTTATTCTATATGGCAAAACAATGGGTGAAGGCTTGTCAAAATCAGGATTGACAGGAGCATAGTTAAATCGCTTAACGATGATTCTACCATTGCCCGGATTAATTGATTCTACAAAAATTTTAAGCGAAGTGTTGTTTGTTGCATCCTTGAAATCATATTCTGTTTGAGAACTTATATTTTCTTTTGTTACCACAGCAACCGGCATTTGAGTGGGATAAGGGAACTTATAAGCCCTGTAAGTTGACTGACCAAAAGTTACACCTTTGGGCAAGGAAACTTCGATAGCGACCTCATTATCGGGAGTAACTTCGGTTATTGATGGCAGATTAAGGATTCCCGAGCCACCCCAGCCAATAACATTTCCGCCGTTTGGCAATCTTTGGGTTGATCCTTGATTTCGGGAGAGAATATCTGGTGTATGTCTGTATTCCCAAACTAATTTTGCGGTTTTATTTATTTCGTCGAGTTCATATTCAACTGCTCGAGCATGCTCTGGTATATGTCGGTTACCATTATCAAATAAGGTAATATTCCCATTATCCAATCTGCGAGCATCGTGTTGTTCGGAAAAATAATCCGGTGCATTATCCTCGTTTTCATTAATAAAGGTGAAATCATTGCCTTTACCCCCAAGCCGCCAAATAATTTCCCCGGTTTGGCGATTTATTTTAGTGATTTCATTTAAATGACGACTTGAAATTAATAGATGTCCGTCATCATCAAGTTCAACAGAATTAATATGAACATAATCAACCCTTCGGGTATTTATTGGCTCATATGAATCCTGCAAAGGAATATGATCCCAGCTTCTCCATTGAAAAACAACATTTCTATCGCGGTCGAGTTCCTGCACTACTGCCCCAATAACTGTTGCATCAGGATGTCCGTCGGGTATTTCCTGACTTAAATCCATATGTTTTATATCATACGAAAAAAGCAATGAGTGTCCATTTGGCAAAAGTTTAAAATCATGAAAATCGGCAATATAACCACTTTTGCATTGAAAGGAATCTATCACTATTA
>CALHRB010000209.1 GCA_938038165.1 Candidatus Kapaibacterium sp.
TCTAATGACGATGTAGCAAGATTAAGGCAGGCAACGAAAATAATGATTAATGTTAGAGATAAAGATCAGATCACTGGTCATATGTTAGAATCGTTATATTCAGGTGCTATTGTCATATGTGGTGACTGGTTGCCATACAAAATCTTAGATACGTGGAATGTTTTTTATATCAAAATTAGTTCAATAAATGAAATACCAAAAAAATTATTGGAAATTATGAATAATTACGAGGATTTCAAGCTAAAAGCAAAAAATAATAAATTAATCCTTCAAAACCAGTTAAATGAAGGTAAAATTGTTAATGATTGGTTAGAAATATATAGAAATTAATTTTCAATAACTATAAATATTTTATGAAAGCAGTAATTTTAGCAGGAGGGCTGGGTATAAGGTTGAGACCTCTTACAGGTGTCATACCGAAACCAATGCTCCCAATCGGTGAAAAAGCAGTTCTTGAAATTCAGATTGAACATCTTAAAAAGCATGGATTTGATGAAATTTTCCTTGCAACCAATTATAAATCTGAATTTATCGAAGGTTACTTTGGCGATGGCTCCAGATTTGGGGTTAAGCTCAAAATCAGCAAGGAAGAAAAGCAACTCGGAACTGCCGGTCCGGTAACCCTTCTTAAAGATGAGTTAACTGAACCATATATCCTGATGAATGGAGACATCCTTTCTAATTGCGACTTCTCAAAAATGTACGATTTTGCATTGACAAAAAGCGATGCAGACCTTGTGGTTGGGATTAAAGAGTTTGTTGCACCATTTCGGTTTGGTAATATCTTTTATGATGGAGATTACGTTACAAATATCGAAGAGAAAAAGGATTTCAAAACCAAGATATTAGCTGGAATCTATGTTTTCAAACCCGGTCTTTTTGATATTATTCCATATAATGAATTTTTTAATATGGATAAACTAATTTTAAAAATGCTTGAATTGAAAAAGCCGATAGCAAAATATGAAATAACCGAATATTGGCTCGATATTGGTCAGATTGATGATTACCAGCTTGCTCAGGATGCTTATGAAACACATTTTAAATAAAGCAGATTTATGCCTGAAATTACAAAATTTTTAAATTTTCTAAATAAAGACTTAACGAATTTAGTTGACTTTATTTTGGTTTTCGGGTCCTTTGCAAAAGGGAATTATAATGATGAAAGTGATATTGACATTGGAATATTTGTTAATGAAGAGCATCTTTCTGATAAGACGGTAATTGAAATAAGAGACAGTCTTGATGATATTGCAGACAGGGAGGTTGATTTAGTTGTTCTAAATGATGCCGACCCGATAATTACAATGCAGATTCTTGCAAACGGTAAGTTGATTTATTGCAAGGACAAGCATCAATTTAATCTTTTCAAGGCAAGAAAAATAAGCGAGTATCTGGATTTTAAGATGAGCCGGAAAATTATTGAGGATAACCTTGTAAAACGGAAATCAAATGTTTGAAAAAGATGCAATACTATCCAAAATTTCAATTGTAAATAATTACCTTGCAACAATTAAGAATGTTACGAACGGAAATCAAGAAAGCTTGGATGACATAATCATACAGGATGTATTCGTGCTTAATTTACAGAGATCAGTTCAGGCGTGCATTGACATAGCGAGTATAATAATATCAACAAAGGGTTTTAAACTACCTTCAAAATACAAGCAAAGTTTTGATATTATAAGAGAAAATAAAATAATAAAACGACCTTGTATGATAAGATGAAGAAAATGACTGGATTCAGGAATATTGCCGTTCATGACTATAAGCAATTGGATATCAATATTTTGAAATCTATATTATCAAATAATCTTGTTGATTTTGAAGATTTTACTGCGGCAATATTTATATATATTAATTCAGATAAGGACTATGAAATTTAAAAATATTAAGGAGAAAAAAAATGGCTGAGAACATAAAGAAAGTTTTGGTAACCGGAGCCGCAGGTTATATAGGATCTGTGCTTGTACGTTTTCTACTCGAGAAAGGATATCAGGTTGTCGGGCTGGATGCACTTTTCTTCGGTGGAGAGTCCCTATTAGGTGTATATAATCACCCTAATTTTAAATTTGTTAGAGGAGATATCAGAAATGAAAGTGATTTCGAAGAGTTATTAAATAAAGTTGATTCTATTATCCATCTTGCTGCAATAGTCGGCGATCCTGCCTGCGCCAAGCAACCCGAACTTGCTAATGAAATAAACTGGACAGCAACAAAAAATCTGTTTGATTTAGCGTCTAATTCAAAGAATATTAAGCGTTTTATCTTTGCTTCTACTTGTAGTAACTACGGCAAAATGGAAGGTGATGGTTATGTAAATGAAGAATCTCCTTTGCGTCCCGTATCTCTTTATGCAGAACTTAAAGTAAAATTTGAAAAATATCTTCTTGAGAGCCAAACAAGAGAGGATTTCATTCCAACTGCCTTAAGATTTTCAACTGTTTATGGTCTTTCCCCGAGGATGAGATTTGACCTCACCGTAAACGAGTTCATCAGGGAAGTAGCATTCGGTCGGGAACTTGTGATATTCGGCGAGCAATTCTGGCGACCTTACTGCCACGTTGAAGACCTTGCCTTATCATGCATAAAGGTTCTCGAAAGTCCTGCCGATAAAGTCAATCATAATGTTTTCAATGTTGGGGATACAAAAGAAAATTACCAGAAGAAAATGATTGCCGAAGAAATACTTAAGATTGTGCCTGATGCTAAAATTAAATATGTTCAAAAGCAGGAGGACCCACGGGATTATCGTGTGGATTTTACCAAAATTAAAAACGAATTAGGATTCACTATCACCAAAACAGTTCCGCAAGGATTGAGCGAGATTTACGAAATTTTAAATTACGGTCTGCTGACCGACCCATTTTCAGATAAATATAAGAATGTGTGAGATTATTTTTATCAAATAATTAATCAATGAAACAAAAACTTTTTTTCTGGGTCATTCTATCGTTCTTAATAGCTTTAAGAATTTATTTTCTTGATGCAGATTTACCTGCTTGGAAAATTGCAAACACATCATCAAAGGATGAGGGCTATTATGCTCTTGAGGGATTAATTAAGTATAATATAGATAAAAATAAAGATTATAAATTATTGGAAGAAGATTTTCAAAAATATTCAACTCCTTACCAAGTAATTCAAAATATTTTTACTTACTATTCATTAAAAATATTTGGTAATAATTTTTTTGGATTAAGGTTGCCTGCAGTAATATTTTATTTTTTAACCTCAATAATATTATATTTTTTAGTAAATATTATCCTGAAAGCTGAAAAGAGTTTTAACGAAAAAAAGAAAGAGTTCTTAAAAATCTTTTTTTACTCTGTGATATTAATAAATTTTTTTCTAAAA
>CALHRB010000210.1 GCA_938038165.1 Candidatus Kapaibacterium sp.
TGCGTATAGTTAAAAATAATGCACGTAAGAGCATAAATAAAAACGAAGGACCAAAACAACCTCAATCTTTTAAATAATTTTCTTTTGTTCGGGGAAATGTCTTTTATGTCTTTTAGCTCTAAATTTTTATTGATCTGATGAATAATCCCTGTTAGAAAAAAGATTATCCCTATAAATGGAAAAAAGGCATACCATCTCATAAATAAGGGTAATACAGGGATGATTGAAATAAAATACAAAAGCAGTCCAAATAAACATAAATTTATTCTTTGACTCTTTGTGGATTTAATTTTTATTGAAAATGAAATATTATTCCTTGATTTAAGGAATAAAAAAAATAGATGAAATATAATTAAAAAAATGAATATTAATTGAATAATGAATATAACATCCAATTCCTTGCTTTGAATGTATTTTAACAAAAATTCTGAATGAATTACTGAAGTTATTAAATACAAAAAAAAGTTTGATATTATGTTAATAAAATTGAAATTCGAAAAATTTGATGAGCTAAATGGATTTCCCCCAATAAACATAGCCCTTGAAAGAAAGTAGAATGCGATAAAAAAAGACGTAATAAGAACAAAAATCACATGCTCCTTTTGATTGTTTTGATTGATAATTATCATTATGAGTCCAAACGCCGGAAGGAAAAAAGAGTGTTCTTTGGAGAATATTGATAAAAATGAAAATATTGCTAAAAAAATATAAGCCCAGTAATACCTTTTATTTCTGCGATGAATAATTTTAATATAAAAGAGAATGACAATAAGAATAAATAGAGTCATAAATAAGTCGTAACGGCAAGCTATCCAGGCTATTGGCATATCGTGCGATGGAATAACAAAGAACATCAAAGCACCCCAAAAGCTTATATTTGCGCTTACTTCGAAAATTTTTAGAATTTTATAGATTAAAAAACAAATTAAACTATAAATGATTAAGTTCTGTGCTAAAAAAGGTAACGGATGAAACCCGAACAAAAAGATTGTCAATGAATTAATGGAATTTACAATCGGACGCCAATAGAACAAGATAGGCTCCTTTTCATAAAATGGCTTGAAAACATCTGCAAAAACTTTTGGTTTGAGCCATCCCAATATCTGAAAATCATCATTAAGAAAGTCATTCGACAAAATTGGATGCCAAACAGCAAAGGAAAGAAAAAAGAAAATTGATAGAATGTTAAGATCATTCTGAAACAATAACAACAGAAATTTATTAATTTTTTCTTTCAATTAATTATCAACATTAATAATTTCAAAAAGACAAAAGATAATAACTGAACCATTTAAATTATATAAAATAAAAAAATTATGAAAGAATAATTAAATAAACATTATTATATGATCATTTTATTAAAAATAGACAATAATAACACAGAAGAACGCCAATTTTATTTGTAAATCATTTATTTTTTTTGGAATTTTGATGTTTATTTTTTTGAAAATAGGAAAAATATATGAGTTTAAGCTTAATTGGTAAATCAATAAGCGTTTCAGCGACCCTGAAACTTAATGAAACAGCTGCGATCCTCCGCGATAAAGGGGAACCAGTGATACATCTTGGAGGAGGTGAACCAAAATCCAAGGCTCCCGTTGATGCTTTGATAGCAGCTGCAAATCTGCTAAATTCCGGAGAAATTCGTTATACCCCACCCGACGGAATCCCTGCACTAAAAAAAGCAATAATAAGATACACCGAGGAATTCTATAACAGATTGGTTGAACCCGAAAACGTTATTGCATCCAGCGGAGCCAAGCAATCAATTATGGTATGCTTGCAGGCAATTTTAAATCCACAGGAGGAAGTTATCTATCCTGCACCATATTGGGTTAGCTACCCTGAAATGGCTAAATTAATTGGTGCAATTCCAGTCCCGGTTTACTCCGAAGATGGAACATTTTACCCCAGATTGCAGGATATAGAGCAAAGAGTAACCTCATACACAAAAGCAATTATTATAAATAGCCCTAACAATCCAACTGGGGCTATGTATTCCGAAAAATTTATCTCGGAAATAGTAGAGTTCTGCGAGAAAAAAGGAATCTGGTTGATAATGGACGATATTTATCACAGGCTGGTTTTCGATGGAAAGAAACCTATTAATTGCTATAAATTTGCAAAAGACCTAACTGAAAATTCAAAATTAGTTGTGGTTAATGGCGTTTCGAAACAGTATGCAATGACAGGTTTTCGAATTGGTTGGGCTGTCGGGAATAAAAAACTTATCGAAGCAATGACAAATATTCAGGCACATCAAACTTCAGGTCCATCAGTTGTAACCCAAGTGGCTGCAGCTGCTGCCATTAACGGAGTTCAATCACAAGTCGAAAGCCTGAGGTTAACTCTGGAAAACAATAGAAACATCTTGATGGAAAGGTTAAAAGCTTTTAATGGCGTTAAAGCCTATAAACCCGATGGCACTTTCTATTGTTTCGCAGATTTCAGCTATTATATGAAAGACTCAACAAAACTGGCTCAATTTCTTCTGGACAAAGTCAGAGTGGCTGTTGTTCCCGGTATTGAATTTGGTCTCGAAGGTTATTTGAGGCTATCAACATGCGGCTCTGTTAAAGATATAACAGAAGGAATCGAAAGAATAAAATGGGCTCTCGACCCAGACGCCCCAAATGAACTTTATATTGGTGAAAGAAAATTAGTGAGGGATTGGTTATGAAATATTTAGAATTCGATACTCCAGCCACGAAACAGGCAACAGAATTAGCAAGCGATTTCAAGCTTAGCAATCATGGACTTCTTAAACTCGACAGAGTGTTTTGGAACTTACCTACTCCAGCACTTTACGAAGAAGCTATTTTCAGGGGAGAAGCACATATGGTTTATGGCGGACCTCTTATTGTGAATACTGGAAAATGGTCTGCTCGCGCCGCTAATGATAAATTTATTGTTAAAGAAGCTTCAACTGAGGATAAAATTTGGTGGGGAGTTTATAACAGACCTTTCAGTCAGGAAAAATTTGACGGTCTTCTGGCCAGACTTCAGGCTTTTCTTCAGGGGGAGGAATTATTCGTTCAGGATTGCTATGTTGGTGCAGACCCAAACTACAGAATGCCCATAAGGATTATAACAGACTCTGCGTGGCAAAGTCTTTTTGCTCGAAATATGTTCCTCACAATAAGGAATAAGGACGAACTCAAAAAGCATGTGCCAGAATTTACCTTGATTGCTGCTCCATCTTTCACATGCGATCCAAGAATTGACGGAACAAGGAGCGAAACAGGTATTATAATTAACTTTGCCCAAAGACTTGCAATTGTGGCTAATTCGAGTTATGGCGGCGAAATTAAAAAATCAATTTTCACAATAATGAATTTTCTTCTGCCGCAACAGGGAGTAATGGCCATGCACTGCTCTGCCAATGTCGGGAAAAAAGGTGATGTTGCACTATTCTTTGGTCTGAGCGGTACAGGAAAAACCACTCTTTCTGCCGATCCGAACAGACAGCTCATCGGCGACGACGAACATGGCTGGAGCGATGAAGGTGTTTTCAATTTCGAGGGTGGTTGTTATGCTAAAGTCATTAGGCTCTCTGCCGAGCATGAACCTCAGATATATGCATGCACAAGGCGTTTCGGAACAATTTTGGAAAATGTTATCTGGGATCCAGCTTCGAGAAAAATTGACCTTGATGACGATAAACTGACTGAAAACACAAGAGCTTCTTATCCTTTGGAATTTATTCCAAACGTAGTTGAAGAAAAGATGACCCGAAATCATCCCAAAAATGTTATTTTCCTGACTTGCGATGCATCGGGCGTTCTTCCGCCAATTGCAAAGCTTGATATGAATCAGGCAATGTATCATTTTATCAGCGGTTACACCTCAAAAATCGCAGGAACAGAAATTGGTTTGGGTATTGAACCTGAAATAACCTTCAGTGCCTGTTTTGGAGCTCCTTTTATGGTCCATCATCCTTTTTACTATGCTAATTTGTTGAAACAAAAAATGGAAAAGCATGGAGCTAAATGCTGGTTGGTCAATACTGGCTGGGTTGGCGGAAAATTCGGAGTTGGCAAAAGAATCAGCATAAGACACACAAGAAATTTGCTTAATGCTGCACTCGACGGGAAACTCGATGATGTCCAATATCGCAAGGACAAGCTGTTTGGCTTCGAAGTTCCCCTCACCTGTCCTGAAGTTCCCGAAGACGTCCTTGAACCTTCAAATTCATGGGGAAATAAAGAAGAATACTGGACAAGATATGATTCGCTCGCAGCACGTTACATCGAGAATTTTAAATTGTTTTCCGAAGGCTGCCCCGAAGAAGTAATTCAGTCAGGACCAAAAAGATTATCACAGCTATAGTAATTTTTCTAAACATTCATGTTATCAGACCCTCTTGAGTAATCTTGAGGGTTCTTTTTTTTTACTGAAATAAAAAATTTAAAAAAATTCGGAAAATTAAGTTAATTTTGAATAATACAATATTAATTATTATAAAAATGTAATCAAAAAGTTTCAAAACAAACTATTTTTAATATGATAGAAAAAATAAAAACATCCGAGGGCATCACTTTTGATGATATTCTTTTAGTGCCGAACTACTCTGAAGTCTTGCCACGAGATGCAGTGCTATCAACCCGATTAACAAATGGAATAAGTCTGAACATCCCACTACTTTCCGCTGCGATGGATACTGTTACCGATGCTAATATGGCTATAGCGATAGCAAGAGAAGGCGGCATTGGAGTGATTCATAAAAACATGTCAATTGAACAACAGGCTGATCATGTTGACCGAGTGAAACGTTCGGAAAGCGGAATGATCCTGAATCCAATTACTCTTCGAATGGAAAGCAAAGTCAAACATGCCCTCGAGTTAATGTCGAAATTTCATATTTCAGGCATTCCAATAGTTGATAATGAAAACCATTTATTAGGAATTATCACAAACCGTGACTTACGATTCGATCCAAACCCTGAAGATTCAATTCAGGACTATATGACCAAAGAAAGATTAGTAACTGCTCCTTTTGGCACTACTCTTGAGGATGCCGAAAGAATACTTCAAAAACATAGAATAGAGAAACTACCCGTTGTTGATAATAACGGAGTTATTCTTGGACTAATTACCTTCAAAGATATACAAAAGAAAAAGAAACATCCTGTTGCCTGCAAAGATGACCATGGAAGACTAAGAGTTGGTGCGGCAGTTGGTATATCTTCTGAGACCGAAGAGAGAGTTTCGGCATTACTATCGGTTGGTGTTGATGCAGTATTTATTGATACTGCCCATGCTCATACTAAAGGGGTTATAGAGATGGTAAAACATATCAAATCTAAATTCCCGCATTTACAAGTTATTGCCGGTAACATAGCAACCTCAGAAGCAGCCGTTTCACTTATAAAAGCAGGTGCAGACGGCTTGAAAGTTGGCATAGGTCCCGGTTCAATTTGCACTACAAGAATAATTGCCGGTATTGGTGTGCCACAAGTTACTGCCATAATGGATGTTGCCTCCGAAGCAATAAAAGCAAATATTCCAATAATAGCCGATGGAGGTATCAAGCAAACCGGAGATATAGCAAAAGCTTTGGCTGCTGGTGCTGATTCAGTCATGATTGGTGGGTTATTTGCTGGTCATGAAGAAAGTCCCGGTGAAAAGATTCTTTACGAAGGTAGAGCTTACAAAATTTATCGCGGAATGGGCTCGCTCGGAGCAATGAACCAGGGTTCTGCCGACAGATATTTTCAAGATGTCGAGGAAGAAATTACAAAGCTTGTTCCCGAAGGAATTGAAGGCAGAGTTCCTTATAAGGGTAGCGTTAGCGATACTATCTTCCAGATGGTCGGAGGTTTAAGAGCTGCGATGGGGTACTGCGGATGCAGAACAATTGACGAGTTAAAAACAAAAACAAGCTTTATCAAAATGACCGAAGCAGGTTTAAAAGAATCTCACCCGCACAATGTCAATATTACAAAAGAGTCCCCTAATTACTTTGTTAAATAATTATGTTAAATTTTTAAACTATCAAATTATGAGCAAAAAAAATACAACTGAAGTAAATGAAGTTTCGCAAAGCTATCCCAAATTAGTTGACAATAGGCTTAGACAACTTCGTTTTTCGTTGGAGGATGAAAAAGTTGATGCATTAGTTTTAACTTATCTTCCCAATATCAGGTATTTGACAAATTTTTCAGGAACCGAGGCAACAGTTTTTCTTGATAAGGAAAACATATATTTTATTACTGACGACAGATACGAAGAACAAATCAAAACCGAGCTATATACCTTACCCGATCTCAAAACTTATATCAGTAGAGATCCCTGGGCTATTGCCCTTGACAAAGGAATACTTGAAAACGTCGAATCGCTTGCATTCGAGTCTGATAGAGTTTCATATCACGAAGCAGTGGAAATCAGAAATCGCATCCGACCCGTTAAATTTAAGCCAGTGCATTTGTTAGCTGAAAAATTCACCATACCCAAAGACCCGGTCGAGCTTGATTACATCAAGCAAGCCTGCGACATTGCCGAAAAAACTTATGAAAAAATGTTAGATTTCATTAAACCCGGTATTTCCGAAAATGATATTGCCATTGAAATTGCATATCAATCAAGAAAATTAGGTTCCGAAGGTGACCCATTCAATATTATAGCCGTAAGCGGTGCCCGCGGTTGCCTGATCCATGGCACCCCGAGTGATAAAAAAATTAAGAACGGCGACATTGTTATTCTTGATTTTGGTTGCACCGTCCATGGTTTTTGCTCTGATATAACCCGAACATTTGCAGTTGGTAAAGCAACCAAAGAACAAAAACAAATATATAAACTGATTTACGAAGCTCAATCCACTGCAATAAATGAAGTTAGACCTTCTATGAATGGAAAAATTCTTGATGCTTTTGCCAGAAATATTATCGAAAAAGAAGGCCTTGGGAACTATTTTCAGCATTCCTTAGGTCACGGAATCGGTCTTGTTCCTCACGAACTGCCAATTATTACATTTAGAAAAGATGACCAGATTATACCCGAAAATTGCGTTCTTGCTATTGAACCCGGAGTCTATCTGCCAGATAAATTTGGAATGAGGGTTGAGGATGAAATATTTGTTACTCGTAACGGAGCAACCCGTTTGACCAATGCCCCAGCTGATTTGCTTGTGATTTGATTTGCAAAAGTTTAGAATTTTGTCCTGATGTTTAGTAGAAATGTCCTTGTAATTGCTTATTACTTCCCTCCGATGGGTTTAAGCGGGGTGCAAAGGACTGTTAAATTCGTAAAATATTTACCAGACTTCGGTTGGAATCCTTTTGTTTTGACTTCATGCCCTACCAAATACTTTGCATTTGATGAATCCCTGCTAGAAGATTTCAAAGATAAACCCATTGAAATATTTAGAACAAAATCAAAAAAAAATAAAAATACAAATTATAAGATCCAAAAATTCCCAAACTATACCCTTCAAAAAATTGGAAGAATCATAACTCAATCAATTTATCAACCTGATAGATTTATAAATTGGAAAAAGTTTGCTGTTGAACTTGGAGAAAAGATAATTCGAGAACACAAAATTGATGCTATATTTGCCACTGCTCCTCCATTTACTGATTTTTTGGTTGCACAAGAATTATCAGAAAAATTTAACATCCCTTTTTTAATGGATTATCGCGATGTATGGGTGGACAATCCTTTCCATTACTACTTGACGCCTTTTCACAAGTCTTATAGCATTAATCTTGAAGAAAATTTGCTAAAGAAAACTAATAAAGCAATTGTTACAAACAGATTTGCAAAAGAAATAATTTTAAAAAGATATAAATTTATTTCTCATGATGATATAGCAATAATTCCTCACGGATTTGATCCTGATGATTTTAAGGATATAGAATTCAATCATAGTCCAAATTTTTTCACTATAACTCATTCAGGTCTTTTTCAGGATGATAGAAATCCTAAATTTTTCCTCAAAGCAATTAGCCAGTTCTTGAAGAATAATCCCTCAGTAATTGATAAATTAAGGTTAAGATTTTTAGGATTAATGAGGAACAGTCATCAAAAGCTTTTGAAAATATACAATTTACAAAAAATAACAACTTTGACAGGAAATTTGAGCCATAAAGAATCAATAAAAAATCTTCTTGAGTCCGATCTCCTTTGGTTAGTGGTGAATGACATTTACCGTTCCCCTGGTAAGCTTTTCGAGTATTTCGGAGCTACAAAGCCAATTTTGATATGTGCACCTGATGGTATTATGAGGAAAACAGCTCTTGAATCTAAAGCTGCAATCGGAGTAGATCCAAAAGATGTTAAAGAAATTGAAAAAGCTTTGTCAACTTTTTATGATCTATGGACTAAAAAAACTTTACCAAAACCCTCACCGGAATTTGTTGAATTATATAACAGAAAAAAATTAACTCAGGATTTAGCCAAAGAACTAACTCTTATCTCTGAGCTTTAATCAGATTGAAAATTTATATCCTAAACCTAATACATTGGAGTGAATTGCTTTATTTGTATTATATTCCTGCTCTCTCATAAAAAAAAGGTCTATTTGATGTTGCTTGTCAATTTTAAATTTTGAACCGAGGTAGTATCTTCCTTGATTCAACCTATCTCCTTTTTCGTAGAAAAATCTATAGTAAAGTTCAGCGGAAATATAGGGTTTAATGTTTTTATCAAGTTCATATTGAAGACTAATCATATTTCTTAAATTATTTATAGTGCTTTCATTGTGTCTGAATTTAAAATGGATTCTTGTTCTGTTAGTTAAAACAAATAAACTTAGAGGTAATTTAAAACTTAAGTTTGTATAGACTT
>CALHRB010000211.1 GCA_938038165.1 Candidatus Kapaibacterium sp.
AATTGTCATAAAAAAAACCTTTCAATAGTTTAAAAATATTATGTATTCATTCTTTATCTAAGTCAGTTTCGCTAAAATCAGAAAATTCTTCAGAATCAGAATCATTATAATCCAGTGGGAAGTTTTTGCTGTCGGCTATCATGTCCTGAACGGGAACTTCTGTATTTAATGTGTTAGTATGTCTGGCAAAGAAACCATTTTCACCTATTGTCAGGATTTCGTTACCCAACTCATCAGTAATAAAAAAGTCATTACAAAATAGATTGTTCTGATACATTAAATCACTCCACAAATATATATAGAAAGCTGATTCATCAAAACCGTGGTAGCCGTAATGGATAGGCTGAGAGGATTTTAAATGCTTCACTTGATTTAATTTTGCTATTTTTTGGTTTGGTCTGACCAAAACTCTTTTAGTCTTTTTTACGATATTATCAATAGGAATGAATGTTTTTGCAGCTTTTTCAACCTTATCTAAAAAATCACTGAAATTGATTTTGTGTGTTTCATAAAACCTAGCCAAATCATTCTGATTAGAAAAACGTGTCAATAAATTATGAAACAGATCTTCTTCGTTTTTGAAATTTGATATATTAAATTCCTCGAAAACACAGTTAAGATCAATAAAAATTGGGTATTCGCCAACTTTGTGTTTTCTTTTTACATCAACTTCAATCAAGAAATTCAGGTTGTTCTCTTTATGCTCTAATACAAGATAAATTGTCTCGAATAATTCAGATTCGATAGGATCAACTCTTGATGTGAAAGAATAAAGAGACTTTTCAAGATCGTTTTCCTGCCCCGACTCATCAAGGTAAAAATCATAGTTATCCAAAGAAAGACGAATAACATTATTTATTCCAATAGAGGCGAATCCGTCGTAAATTTGTTGAAGAATGGAAGTAGCATTAAAAGTCTCAAGTTCTTGCTTGGGTGAAAGCTGACCAAATGATACTGCATTGAGAAAATTTGAGAGGAAACCTTGCTTTTTGATAGGTTTTATTTTCGTGTTTTGTGATGGATCAATTTCAAGTGTACCGATAAAATACATTACTACCCTCTAATATTTTGCTTTGAATTAATTAAAACGAATTAATCAATAAACAATTTAACTTAAAACTAATAAAACAATAATTATTCGATAACGACAAACTTAATGATGTCTGTTTTGGATTTTTGCTTGATAACTATAAAGTAGTTTCCTATGGCAAAATTGGATACTGGTATAAGATATTCAGCTAAACCGGCGGATCGTTCAGTAAAATAGTGACTATAAATTAATTGACCGGTTAAGCTATATACTTTTAAGTAAACATCAGACATTTCGTTTAACATTACACTTATTCTGATGTTGTCAGAATAAGGTTTAATAATGGATGGATAAGCGAAAGCAGATATCTCCGGGTTATCAAAGCGAGCAAATTTAGTAGAATCAATACCACATTGAATAATATCAGATTCAGGGAAAATCAGGACACCTTTTTTTGAATTATATGGATAACTACGTTTGGAAAAAAAATTCTCAGCAATGACAAAAACCTCAGCAGGTTCATTTTTAAACATTAATAGAGGAATATCAGCGGAAAATAGATTTTCATAAGAGGACTTGTAAAGTGGAAAAGAGATAAAGTCATTCTGACCTTTAAATTTTACCATAAGTTCTGATTTTAATAATTCATGCCTGGACGAAATAAAGACAGCGACCCTCTGGAAATTCAAAACTTTGTAGGTTGAAAGTGGAGAGATTATAATACCGTATTGTTGAGCAGCATTGAAAACGTCAGGAATGCCCCAACCTAAAGCATTATTAGGATTATTCGCCAGAGAAGCTGAACTTCTGAGTAATTCTCTAACTTCATAAGGTCTAAGTTCAGGGAAAACAGAAATTAACAGGGCAATAGATCCTGAAAGGAGTGGAGTAGCCATTGACGTTCCATTTGTATTAATAAACCCGTTGTTATCATTTAAGTTTATTGTATAAACAGCATTTCCCATAGCAGAAAAATCAGGTTTGATTCTGGAATCAACTCTTGGACCCCGTGAAGTAAAATTTGCAGGAGTAATGCCGTCAGGCATTGAAGCTCCGACAGCTATGACGCTATCTGCGTCAGCAGGGGTGATGATAGTTTGTGGTGCCGGACCTGAATTACCGGCTGCCGTAACGCAAACAACACCGTAAGAAACAGCTTTGTTAACAGTAATTGCAGCAAGTGTTGATTTACCATTCAGGTCGGAATAAGAATATTCAACTTCGGTTGAGTCAAATTTATAATACCCCAAGGATGTTGAAATAACATCAACTCCCTGAGATTCCAACCACTCAATCCCTGCGGCATAAAAATCTTCCTCGACTCTTCGTTCGCCGGTCATATCTTCTGTTTTACCAAGGAAAATAGAAGCACAGGGTGCTACTCCGATTAATTTGCCGTTGTAAAATGATGATACAGTGGCAAATACTATGGAACCATGCCCATCTTGGTCAGATCTATCGTTAGGTTGATTTGAAGTAACTGAATCCCGATTGATGAAATCATATTCGGCGATAACTTTTGATTTTTTTACTGCATTGTGATCTTTCCAGCGAAACCCATTATCAAGAAAACCTATGGTGGATCCATCACCAGTGATGCCCATTTCATGAAATTTAATTACATTCAACAAAAAAAGCTGTTGGAATGATTTACCATATTCTATTACTCCACAATTCGAACAATCATCTAATGATATTAGATTAAGAATGTTTTTTTTTGGACCAAAATTATTCTCTGTGTCGGAAAGAGAAAACAAGGAAGACGAAGTTTCCTGAACTTTTTTAACGAAATCAAATTTTTTTATTTTATTAATATCTTTCTCGGAAGATTCAACAACAATATAGTTGTGCCATCTTAATATAGTTCTTATATTTGGAGTGATGTCTGTTACTGCTTTTATATATGCTTCAAAAACAGGTGCATCTTCGTAAAATATCGGTATTTCTGAATTAATAACTTTTTTTCTTCTGTTTATTGCTTTTTGAGATATGATTTTTAGAGTCTCATCGAATATTTTTGTTCCTGGCTCAAATTTCTCTGGTCCCTTATCTTTGAA
>CALHRB010000212.1 GCA_938038165.1 Candidatus Kapaibacterium sp.
TGGTTCACTGAATGTTTGTCCTCCGTCACTTGAGAAGGAAAAAGCAACACCATGCTCAATTCCATGATTCCAAAAAACATATAGCTCTCCATTAGGACCAGTTATGGCGAGAGGAAAGCTTTGTCCGTAGGTTGTATCTTCGGAAGTATTTGCCAGCCTGTGGCTGACGGGCACAGGTTCACTCCATGTTTCTCCAAAATCAGTTGATTTTGAAATTACAATCTGAGTAGCTGAATCTTTGGGTGTTACTCTTTTCCAGGGAACATAAAGATGACGATAGTAAGGAGAAAGGGAAGAATTATCCACGGAAATATAGTATTTATCCTCGAAAGTTGAATCGGGAGTTTGAACTCCGAGATGAACGATAATCGGGATATGAGTTTTCCAGGTTGTTCCGTTGTCAGTGGTTCTGGATATAAATACGCCATTTTCACCATACAAGACACCATTTGAGTCGGATATATTTCCAAAGCCACCATAAACCAGATAGCCAATTCCCTCGTTATCAAAAGCAACAGATGGGTCATTCGTAGATCGCCAACCACCAAAGGGCTTTCCAAGGTTTATATTCTTCCAGCTTTTCCCTGCGTCAGTAGAAAGATAAACCCATGTTGAGGAATTATCCCTGTAATCAACAGCCGAGGCAATCAGCACTTTTGGATTTTTTGGGTTTACAGCTATTGAAGACTCGTTTTGCATCTGGTATTGTTCTATTTCGGGTTCGATTGTGTTGACGTTAAGAAATATGGATAAGGTTGTTTCATTACTCAAAAGAAAAGGATTAACCACCTTTGCATCTTTTTCAGGAGTAGGATGTGCATATTCCATTAATTTTTTATGATAATCAGATGCTTTTAAACCATTAATTGATAGAAAACCTATAAAAAACGAAAGAATAGATAAGTATTTGTAAATTATTTTCATATTATTGTCTTTTTTTCAACTTAATTACCTTTAAATTTAATAAAAATAAAGATGTTGACCATCGAAATTTATTATTATTTGCTGAACTAACAGAAATTATTAATTTAGTAATGGATTTTTCTGTGATTTGTGAAATAAATGATTTTAATAGGGAATATATTAGTAGATAATGAAATAACCAAGCTCCATTTTTTGTGCAATACAGATAAATGTAAGGGAGCCTGTTGTACCTTTCCGGGTGAGGTTGGTGCACCTCTTCTTGATTCGGAAATTGAGGTCATAAAAGATGTAATAAATTCTGCTTCAGAATTTCTGTCCGAGAGATCAAAATCAATCATAAAATCCGAAGGTGCCGTTCAGGGGAAACCAGGCGATTATTCAACAAATTGCATTGATAAAAGAGATTGTGTCTTTGTCTATTACGAAGGCGACGTTGCAAAATGTAGTATTGAAAAGGCATATTTCTCAGGAAAAACTAACTATCGAAAACCTATCTCTTGTCATCTTTTCCCGATTAGAGTTTCCAATTTTGCAGGGACTTATCTATATTTTTCTAAGTATGAAGAGTGTCAACCGGCGTTTCAATATGGGGAGGAGCAGAACACAAGTTTGGTTGAAATGCTCAAGGATGCCCTCGTTAGAGCTTATGGAAATGAATGGTATGAATACCTTTTTAACTATGTTATGCATAAAAATAATGGTCTTAAAAACAGCGAGGTGAAAAGATGAAGCTTGGAATGGGCTTGAAAACTACTTTAGCTCAAACACTCACTCCACAGCAGATTCAATATTTAAAACTGCTTCAACTTCCTGTTCTTCAGCTTGAACATCAAGTTATGCAGGAACTTGAACAAAATCCAATGCTCGATGAAGTTAGTTTCGAAGACAGTCTTCAAGAAAATGAGATGGAGTTTGTTGAAACTCCTGATTTTGAGGTCAATGAAATTGTTAACGAATCTGAATCTACTTACGATTCTGAAGAATTTCCTGAACCACCTCACTCAAAACTCATTGATGATATCGGCGACCCATTCGAATTTTATAAGCTTATTTATCAAGAAGATAGCGAACAAAATACATCTCTTTCGCGGCAATATGACTCCGAAGACGACGAGCCGTTTCAAATTAAAGATAACACAACTTTGATTGAGGATTTAACTCAACAAATAAGAATGCTTGATTTGTCAAATGAAGAGTTTTTAATTGCAAATCATATTCTTGGAAATATTGATAACGATGGCTACCTCAGAAGAGATTTAAATGAAATTGTTGACGAAGTTAACACCTCAATAGCCGAATTGAATATACAAAAAATCAATGAATTCAATCGGTTCAATATTAATCCAACTAATAATAGAATAAATCCTGCACGACAATATGCATTAAACAATAATTTTACTCTGGATGATAAAAATACTTTAAATCAAATTGAAAACGATTTAGTACTTTTGAATGAAGTAAATCTTGAACAGGCTGAAAGAGTATTAAAACTTATTCAAAATCTTGAACCACCGGGAATTGCCTCGAGGACTGTTCAGGAGTGCCTTATAGCTCAATGCAAAGCTCTACAAAAAAATAATGCTGCCAAAAAACTTGCTCTGGAAATTCTTGAAAATGCATATGACGCGTTCTCAAAGAAACATTTTCACATCATTAAAAAACAATTTGATGTTGGTGATGAATACCTCAGGGAAGCTCTTGAAGTCATACGAAGACTTAATCCCAAGCCGGGAGGGACTGATTCATCATCCGGTACAAACACTGTTATACCAGATTTCATAATCGAACAAGACGAAGAGACAGGAGAACTACTCATTACCGTAAATGATAGCAGGATACCAGTTCTTCGTCTTAGCCAAGCCTATGATAAACTTAAAAAAGAAGCAAGATTCAAGCATTTCAACAAAGAAACGAAAGAATGGCTGAAGACTAAATATGAAGATGCTAAATTTTTGATTCAGGCAATAAGACAACGAAAAAACACAATGTTAAAAGTTATGACTGCCATTGCCGGGAGGCAAAAAGAATTTTTTAATAAAGGGCAAGCTGCTCTCAAGCCACTTATTTATAAGGATATTTCTGATGAAACAGGACTTGACATTTCAACAGTTTGCAGAATTGTCAACGGCAAATATGTTCAAACAAGGTTCGGAACTTTCGAGCTAAAATATTTCTTCAGCGAATCTTTGCCTAACGAAGACGGGGAAGAGATTTCTACCAGCGTCATTAAGCAAATAATCAAAGAAATCGTCGAAAGCGAGCCAAAAAATAAACCATTTAGTGATGATAAGATTGCTGAAGAATTGAAAAAACGTGGCTATCTTGTTGCCCGTAGAACAGTTGCAAAATATAGAGAACAGCTCAAAATTCCAGTTGCCAGATTAAGAAAAGAATTGTA
>CALHRB010000213.1 GCA_938038165.1 Candidatus Kapaibacterium sp.
GATTGGATACTCACAGAAAAAGAAATTGAATCAATGATTGGAAATCTTGTTAGTTCAGAAGGCAGTACAATAAAAGGGATATATTTCCCAATTGATGATAATAGTGAAGTTAATTACTCTGACTTTGAAAAAGAATTAAAAAAAATCAGGGATTCATTCAAATTAGATGATCCGATACTTTTACAACATTCCTCTGGAACTACAGGACTACAAAAGCCAGTTGTGCTAACTCATTTTGATTTATTAAAGCATGTTGAACAATATGGAGAAGCGCTGGAGCTAAACGAATATGATAAATTTATAAGTTGGACACCACTCTATCACGATATGGGATTAATTGGAACATTTCACCTTCCACTCGCATTTGGAATTCCAACAGTTCAGATTAATACTTTTGAATGGATATTAGCTCCTGCTATTTTATTTGAAGCTATTACAAAAGAAAGAACTACCATTACTTTGCAACCTAATTTTGCTTTTAACCTTCTAACAAACAAAGTTAAAGACGAAGAGTTAGAAAACATTGATCTTTCAACTATGAGATTATTTATAAATGCTGCGGAACCTATCAGACACGATACAATGGAAAGATTTATACAAAGATTCAAAGAATATGGTTTGCAAGAGTTGGCTCCTACAACGCAGTATGGCATGGCAGAAACTACTCTTGCTGTTGTTCAAACACCGCCGGGACGAAAATACAAAACACTCGAAGTTGACAGACAAAAACTTGCAAATGGTATTGTAGAAATTGCCAATAAAAATACTAAAGTTAAAAGGGTTTGCGTTTCTTCAGGTATTTTACTAAAAGATTGTCAGATGAAAATTGTGGATGAAAATAGGCAAGAACTTCCAGAATTAACCCTTGGTGAAATTGCCGTAAAATCCGCTTCACAATTCACAGGTTATAGGAATTATCCCGAAAAAACATCAAAAGTTATTGATAAAGAGGGATGGTACTACACAAGTGATTATGGATTCATTTATGAAAATGAACTGTATGTTATCGGAAGAAAAGATGACATTATTATTGTAGCAGGTAATAATATATATCCTGAAGATATCGAGGATGCAGTAAATCAGGTTGAAGGTGTTCAGAAGGGCAGAGTGATTGCTTTTGGTGAAGTTAATGAGGAATTAGGAACAGAATTGATTAGTGTAATAGCTGAAACTAAAGTTGAAAATGAGGAAGATAAAAAGAAATTAATAATTGAAATTAAAAAAGCCGGAATGTCAATTGATATTCCAATTTCAAATGTATATTTGGTACCGCCCCGCTGGCTTATTAAGAGCTCTGCAGGCAAACCAAGCAGAAAAGCTAACAGTAAAAGAATTATTGAATTAAAAAATCAGAAAGGGGTCAATAAAAATGATATCAAATAAATTAAAGAAAGTTATTCTTGATACACTCAAAATTGATGATTTTGTTATTACACCTGAAATGACAGCTGATCAGATTCCTGGTTGGGATTCACTTTCACATCTGAATGTTATTACAGCAGTTGAAAAAGAATTTAACATAAGATTTAAAACACTGGAATTATTAAAGCTTAAAAATATCGGTGAACTTCAACAGATTATTAATCAAAAACTTCAGAACAAAAACTAAATAATTTAAGATGCAGTATAATAGTTTTATATTTTTTTTCTTTCTGATTTCAGCAGTTACTTTATATTATTTGGTGAAAGCAAAATATAGGAATTATGTACTGCTGTTTTTTAATTATGCATTTTATTCTTATGTAGATTACAGATTTACAATTTTACTTATTGCAGTTACATCTGTAACCTATTTTCTCGGAGAACAAATTAGAAAAAACGAGGACCATAAAAAAAGAAAAATTTTCCTTTTCGCCGGTCTTATTTTTAATATTAGTATTCTGGGGTTTTTCAAATACTATAATTTTTTTATTGAATCAATAAATCATTTTTTAAATAGTTTTAATATTGACCTTAATCTTTCCTCGCTTAATATACTTTTACCGATAGGATTATCTTTTTATATTTTTCAAACACTTACTTTTATTTTTGACATATATTACGAAACAATAGAAGATAAATACTCTTATCTTGAGTTTGCTATTTTTGCCTCATTTTTCCCTACAGTCGTTGCAGGCCCTATTGAGAGAGCATCAAGGTTATTGCCCCAAATAAGAGAAGAAAAAAAATTTTCTTCAAAATTATTAACGGATGGTATTGCGTTAATAAGTATCGGAATGGTAAGAAAAGTGATAATAGCTGATAGTAGTGGAATGATAGTTAATCACATTTTAGCCGATCCACAATATTTTACATCTTTAGAAGTTTTAGTTGGAATCCTTTTGTTTACAGTACAGGTTTATAATGATTTTGCAGGATACAGTAATATATCGAGAGGAATAGGAATAATATTTGGCTATGATATTATGGTGAATTTCAAGCAACCCTACTTCTCCACAAGTGTTGCAGATTTTTGGAGAAGATGGCATATATCTCTTTCTACCTGGTTAAGAGATTATCTCTTCAAACCACTACAGATAAAATTCAGAGGATTTGGTAATTATGGTAATGCACTTGCAATTCTTATAACATTTATTATTTGTGGAATTTGGCATGGCGCAAGCTGG
>CALHRB010000214.1 GCA_938038165.1 Candidatus Kapaibacterium sp.
TCTGGCTTTAGTTCTATAATCTCATTGGATTGATTATTGCAGTAAGAAGCAAACAGAGCAACAAATAATATTAATATCAGTTTTTGCATTTTTACACCCAAACTATATTAATTTTCAAATATATGTAAATCTAAATAAAAATAATAGAACTCCAGAATTCAGGAAAAAAAAACTTCCTTGCTAAGGTATTTAATTCATCAATAGTTATACTGTCTATTTTCTCAATTATCTGATCCAAAGATTCATTATAACCAAGAGAAAGTTCAGATTTCGCAATGTTTTGTATTCTAGCCGAAAGGCTTTCCAATGCCATTATCGTATTCGATTTGAGTTGCTCTTTTGAAATTTTTAATTCAAGTTTTGTTATACCATTATTAGCTAGATTTTTAAGCTCCTTTTCAATAACAAGTCTAATTTTATCCTGATTATTTTTCTCGCCAGCCGCATAAATTGAAATATTACCCGTATTTTTGAACAATTGTAAGGATGAGTAAACAGTATAAACCAAACTTTTATCTTCTCTTAATTTTTTATGCAAACGAGAGCTTAATCCCTCGCCTAATATAAAATTTAGAGCTGATAGCTTATATCTTTCCTCCGAATTCATACCTCCTACTAATCTATTAAAAAGCAAATGTGTCTGACCGAACCTTTTTTTATATGATAGAGAAGTTGGTTTGTTAGTATTAGGGGATAATTCAAGAAAATCTGGATCAGAATGAGTAACGATATCAATTTTTCCAAAGTATTGCCCAATAATTTCGACAAGTCTTTGATGCTCCAGAGGTCCGGCATACGAAATAACAATATTAGATGGAGAGTAATACTGACTATGGAATTTAATCACATCACTGACTAATATTTTTTTTACGGATTTCAAATTACCAACAATCGGATGGGAAAGAGAATGAGAACCGAAAAGGACTTCATCGCCATAATCAAAAATTACTTCCTCTGGTTCATCTTCGTAAGATTTAATTTCTTCGATAATTATTAATTTTTCTTTTTCTATGTCCTTCTCAACATAAATCGGATGAAGTACGATTTCCGAAATTAATCTTACACATGGCTTAAAATTATCTTGAATAGCCCTGACATAGTAACAAGTGGTTTCCTTTGTCGTAAATGCATTTGTATATGCTCCGATAGACTCAAATGCAGTATTAAGCTTTCTGCCTGAATTTTTTCTGGTTTTTCGGAATGAAGCATGTTCGACAAAATGAGCCAAGCCATCGAGGTTCTTAAAATCACAATTGGAACCAGCATCAATGAAAGCACCAAGAGCAAAAGAACTGGATGTTTTTATTTCTTCTGATATAATTCTGATTCCATTTGGAAGAATTGACTTAGAAAAAATGATATTGTTTTTTAATTCAACCTTACCGTTAGTAGGATTTAATTTGTATTTTATCTTTTGTTTTGTCATTTTTTACTTAAATTTTTGAGTTATTTTCGAATAAAGCTTCGACAAAAAGCACTGGGTCGAAAACCTGAAGATCATCAATTTTTTCGCCGACACCGATGTATCTGACTGGTATTCCAAGCTCATCAGCAATTGGAATCACAACGCCTCCTTTGGCAGTTCCATCAAGTTTGGTTAATATTATACCAGTTATATTAGCAACTTTGGAAAACTCTTTTGCTTGCTGGATGGCATTCTGCCCGGTAGTTGCATCAAGAACCAGCATAACGTCATTGGGAGCATCGGATTTAAGTTTTTTCATTACTCTTGAAATTTTTTCGAGTTCCGCCATAAGATTTGCCTTGTTATGGAGCCTGCCTGCAGTATCAATTATCACAACATCGAATCCTTTAGAAATAGCTGAATTGAGCGTGTCATAGGCAACTGCAGCTGGATCTGCTCCCTGCTTTTGTTGGACAATTGGTACCCCTGCCCTTTCAGCCCAAATTTCAAGTTGCTCATTGGCAGCGGCTCTGAATGTATCAGCAGCTCCAATCAAAACATTTCTTCCAACCTGCCTGTAATTATAAGCTAATTTTCCTATTGTTGTAGTCTTGCCCACTCCATTTACACCTATTATAAGAATAGTGTGCGGTTTTTTGCTTTCATCAATCTTATAATCCCTATCAACATTCGCAGAAGGGGACTCTATTAATAGCTTTAGAACTTCTTCCTTCAAAATAAGGAAAATATCCTCAGAATTTTCGAATCCCTCTTTTTTAATCCTGTCCTTCAAAGCAGAGATAATCTTTTCGGACGAACGGACTCCAATATCAGCTGAGATTAAAATATCTTCGATGTCATTGATAAGTGATTGGTCTATTTTTCTTCCGATTCCCAACACACCCTGAATTTTCTGGAAAAAATTTGAGCGGGTTTTCTCAAGACCTTTTTGTATTTTATTAAAACCAAGGGCATCGGTAGTAGATTGAACTGCAGAAGCAATCTTTTCTTTGAATTTATCGAATAATCCCATAATTAAAAAAAATTTAAAGCATTTATGATTTACAATACTCGAAGACGAAGTAATCAATTATTCATCTTAAAAATTTTGCTATTTATTATCCCGGCTTTGTGAAAAAAATAGAGAAGAGAAACTCTTAAGACACCAAATCCGTATTTTAAACTTCTAATAAAATTGATCGAAGAAGCATCCTTGAAATATTTTGTAGGGCAGGTTATTTCTGCAATTTCGTACCCAGCCATAAATATTTGTGCAATCACCTCATTATCAAAAATAAAATCATTCGAGTTGTTTTGATAATTTATTTTTTTTAGAACCTCAGCTGAATAAGCTCGATAACCAGTATGATACTCAGACAATTTTTGATTAATGATAATATTCTGCAAAAATGTCAGAATTCTGTTTGCTATATACTTATAAACTGGCATACCACCTTTCAAGGCCCCATTCCCCAAAATTCTTGAGCCAAAAACTACGGGATATATATCGTTTGCTATTATGTAAGCCATTGAATATATTAGCTTTGGGGTATATTGATAGTCAGGATGAAGCATAATCACAATATCAGCCCCCAACTCTAAAGCTTTCGTATAACAAGTTTTCTGATTTGCTCCATAGCCGAGATTATTTCTATGCCGAAAATATTTTATACCTAATTTTTTTGCAATTTCAACAGTTTTATCACTGCTGGCATCGTCAACAAGCAAAACATCATCTACAATATCAAAGGGAATTTCACTATAAGTAATTTCAAGAGTTTTTTCTGCATTATACGCCGGAAGAACGACAATTACTTTTCTATTGTTTATCATAAACTAAATTTTTAT
>CALHRB010000215.1 GCA_938038165.1 Candidatus Kapaibacterium sp.
TATTCGCTTATTTATTCCCCAGGGTTTGTAACCGTACTTATCCAATCTTTCAACTGCAAGCCAGCGTGGGTAGGATGTAGTATGGTAGTCATAAGTAATGTAACAACCTCCGGCACTATTGCTGCAAATGTGCGGGTCTAATCCATAACCAACGATTAAATTATTATTAGGGTCGTTGGACCATTGGGGAAAAAGTTTTAGACCGCTGACTATGAAATAGTAAAATGATAAGTAAAAAATTTTTCATCTTCATTACTCACTCATTAAAGTAAGAAAAAATTAATTGATTGGTATTAATCCATAAGCTTTTATGGATTGTTGTATTATGTTTTCTTCCTAAAGATTCGCAGTTAATAAGTGAGGTCGGAAGAAATTCAGATTAAAATTTTATTCTCATTCTTAGAATTTTTTTATTCGCCGGAATCTTCGATCAGGATTTCCCCTGTTTTACTGATTTTAATTTAGCAAAAATAAAATGAGAAACAATCCTTCCCCTTAATACTTTATGTTGTCACAGCACTGGACATTGTATTGTAAAACCGTCTATTTAAAATAAAAAAGGGATGCAAATTACCGCATCCCTTCATAAGAATATTTACCTTTGATTATTTCAAATAAACAATCTTCTTCATCTCACGGTGAAACTGAGAACCATCTGCACTGTTTACTTCGAAAGAGTAATAATAAATTCCCGAAGAATAATTCTGTGCATTCCAGGTTACTTCATAATTTCCTGAGCCTTGAACTTTTGATACTAAATCTTCTATCACTTCTCCAAGTGCATTGTAGATATTAATTCTTACCATGCTTTCAACAGGCAGCGAATATTTGATAGTTGTTGATGGATTGAATGGATTAGGGTAATTCTGATAAATAACAAACTCCTTCGGTGTAAAATTAACTTGAACTTCTAATTCGTTAGAGTAAGTGAACGATCCGTCAAAATCAATTTGTTTGAGTCGGTATTTGTAGTTGCCGGTTGTAACATTCTCATCAACAAATGAATATGACTTTGGTTCTGTTGTAGTCCCAAATCCCGGAACGAAACCAATAGTCTCCCAGGCCTCACCCAAACCCTCTCCAAAGGAGAGGGCTTTACTCCCTTCTCCTTCGGAGAAGGGATGGGGATGAGGCTTTCTATGTATTTCAAATCCTGAGTTGTTAATTTCTGTTGCAGTAACCCAATTTAACTGAACTGCTTTTTCATTTTGTAAAACTGAAGCCGTGAATGAAATTAATTCAACAGGGACAGCATTGTCAAAATCTATTATCATTCTTAATTGATTATAGACATAAGGATTTGAAACTGTATAACTTCCTGAGTCTGCCATTGAAACATTGATTATTGTTCCGTTAATTAAATCCTTCAACACGCCTGTTATAAATGGTGGGAAATTCCAGATTATAGTTATAGTATTTCCATACTCGGTCTGATAAGCCAGCCGCCATTCTTTTTGACCTGTAAATGGTAGGTCTGCATACCTAAAATCAGAATAAGAACTTAAAGAGCCTGAAAAATTATTTTCGGGCAGGATATATCGGGCTTCAAATGCACCGGGAGGAGGAAAAGGAGGCAGTGCTGATTCACCAAGATGAGTATCTATGCTGTCTGTAGCTGTTGAGTCTAAACCAAAATAAAGTTTTCTGGGAATTAATATTTGTCCGTCAGTAACAGTAATGTGGCTTAAGACCTGCACTGGTGGTTCAGGAGGATTGCTATAATAAATTATCAAGTTCAACTTATCAATAAAAGGATATTGAACATAGAAGCTATCCTGACCAGCAATAGGATAATTTATAACACCACCGCCGGTTAATACATCCTGTAGTAAACCGGTTACTCCATTTGGTAAGTCCCAATGGATAGTTACGCCAAGATCAGCACGAAACAAAAACAGATGAGTTCTACTACCGGTATAAGGTTGCTCACCAAATCTAAAATCTTTGTGAACTAAAATACCCTGGCATTGCGGATAAGGTAGTTTAATCGCAGCTTCCCAGCCTGGTGGCGGAATAGGTGGCAATTCTTGTTCTCCCAAATGAGGATCAAGACAATCGGTTGCTGTTGAGTCTAATCCTACCTGCATATACAAAGGGGGCGCACCCAGTTGAAATGTAAACTTGATTGGTATAATCAAGTCAGGAATCTGGGTTTGACAATATGAATAGCAAGAGAAAACTAAACTCAAAACTAATATTAGATATTTCATTTTACACCTCCTTACTTCAAGAAAATCATTTTTTTCGAGCTTATAAACTGATCAGCAATTAATTGAAAGAAGTAAACACCACTTGCAAGTGTAGAAGCATTAAACTGAATCTCATATCTTCCTGCCTGCTGAACTTCGTCAACAAGCACTTTAATTCTTCTCCCAAGTATATCGTAAACTATCAGTTTCACTAAAGTCCCTCCTTTGGAGAGATTCAGGGAGGGCGGACGATCATACTTTATTGTTGTAGTTGGATTAAACGGATTCGGAAAGTTCTGATAAAGTGTTGTTTCAGTTGGTATATTGTTTTTGGCTTCATCTTTAATTTCTGTGATGATCTCTCCTAATTGTCCAAACTTGCTTACTTGCTGAGCTACAATTGTAAAATTATTTATTACACCACCTATAATGAAACCACCATTACCATCTGTTGTATATGACCGATATTCAATAGGTGGATGCGCAATTAAAATTCCATCTTCATTCCAAATTTTATTGCCTGATGTATCGTATGTTTGGACTAATAATGAGTCGGGTAAAAAATCAGAACTATAATAAATAAATGCTGTTCTGTTTTCTTCTAAAGGATGAACAATCGTACCGTTTAACGGTTGATTTCCAACTTGAATACTTCCATCAGAAAAGAGTTTAGTTCCATCTAATCTCAATGCTTGAAACTGAGCAACTTTATTGATACCGTTTCTTTTCCCCGTCCAACCGAAGTAAAAGTAACCGTTATTCTGCTTTATGCTTAATGATGTGTTTAAATAAAGACTATC
>CALHRB010000216.1 GCA_938038165.1 Candidatus Kapaibacterium sp.
ATTGCAGAATAATGAAATTAATGAAAAATATCAGAAATTATTCCAAAATTCTGTTGATGCTATTTATTACTCATTGGTTGATGGGACAATCGTTGATTTTAATAAATCGTTCGAGAAATTATTCGGTTATTCAAGAGATGAATTATTCAATATTAAATCTATAGATTTATACAAAGACCCTTCTCAAAGAATAATTTTTCAGTCCGAGATCTCAGTTTACGGATATGTCAAGGACTTTGAAGTTGAACTTAAGACAAAAAGCGGAGAAACCGTTTTTGGATTGCTTAATACAATCGAAATAAAATCATCAAAAGGAGAAACCATTGGCTATCAGGGTATTATTGATGATATTACCGAAATGAAGAATGCGGAAAACGCTATTCGAGAAAGTGAATTACTTTATAGATCTGTTGTAGAAAATATTCAAGAAGCTGTTTACATTACTAAAAGTAATACCATTATTTTTGCAAACTCCAGTGCAAGTGAAATTACTGGATATACAAAAGAAGAACTCTTCGGAATGAATCTATTAAACCTTATTCACCCTGATGATAAATTTAAATTAAAAGAATATATTCAAACTGGTAAATTAAAAAAACCAAATTATAATCCTTTTGAAATAAGAATAATCAAAAAGAGTGGGAATATAAGGTATGTCGAATTTTCAAATCATAGGATTAAACTCAATGGTTTTCAGGTGATTTTAGGAACTGCAAGAGATATTACCGACTTAAAAAAAGCTAATGAAGCAGTAGAGGAAAAAGATCGAAAATTGCAAACCTTGATTAGTAACTTACCTGGCATGGCTTATAGATGCAGAAATGATAGAAATTGGACTATGGAATTCATTAGCGAAGGCTGCTACGAAATTACTGGTTACACGAGTAACGAATTAATCAACAATAAAATTAGTTCTTATAATGACCTTGTTATATCAGAAGACAGAGATTATGTCTGGAATCAAATTCAAATGTCTATCAGAAATTTTGAAAGTTATAAAATTAATTACAGGATTAAAACAAAGCAAAATCAGATTAAATGGCTTTGGGAAAAAGGTCGAGCAATATATGACGATAACAATAATGTTCTGGCTCTTGAAGGTTTTATTAGCGATATTACCGAACTCGTACTCAAAGAAGAAGCCCTTTTGGCAAGCGAGACAAAATACAGAAATTTGTTTAATCTTATGTTTGAAGGCTTAGTTCTGTGTGAATTAGTGTATGATCAAAATGGCAAATATGATTTTATATTTGTTGATATAAATCCAGCAGCTGAAAAATATCTAAATCTCAGAAGTGAAGAGATTGTCGGAAAAAAGATTTCAGATTTCTATAATAATTTATACGGTTTTGATGAAGTTATGAAAGATGTAGCAACAAATGGCAATAATTTACATTTTGAAGAAGTAAAAACCGATGATGATTCTTATTACGACTTATCATTTTTCTCGCCCGAAAAAAATAGATGCGCTGTTATTTTATCGAATGTCTCCGAAAAAGCAATAGCCAAACGAAAGCTCGAAAATCTGAACCAAATTCTTGAGGATATGGTCGGCGAAAGGACTCAGCAGTTGCAACAGGCTTATGAAGAACTAACATATGAAAATGAAGAACGAAAAAGAACAGAACTTGAGCTTTTGGCGATTAAGGATAATCTTTCTCTGGCACTTAACAAAGAAAAAGAGTTAAATGAATTAAAGTCGAGTTTTATCAACATGGTCTCCCATGAATATAGAACTCCCCTTGCAATCATTTTGTCTTCTGTACACCTGGTCGAAGAATACATTAGGCGAAGCAGTTATGATAATCTGGAAAAACATTTAACAAAGATAAAGACATCCGTTAAATCATTAGTCAATCTTTTGGAAAATGTTGTTACAATTGCAAAAAGCGAAGCCGGAAAAATTAAATATATTCCGGAGGAATTCAACTTGTTAGAGCTATTCGAGGAAATCTTTGAGGACCTGCAAGTCGTTTTTCATTCAGATCATGAGTTCAAAATTGATAATCTTTCAAATATTAATTTCATAACAACCGACAAATTACTCCTAAAAAAAATTCTATTTAATTTGCTTAGCAATTCAGTTAAATATTCACCAGATTACAATTTAATAAAGATCGAGTTGTCTGAACAAAATGATATCATTAGTATCAAGATAATTGACAAAGGCTTAGGAATACCAGAGGATGATATTTTACATTTGTTTGAACCATTTCACAGGTCAAAAAACGTAGAAAACTACCCGGGTACTGGTCTTGGATTAGCTATAGTAAAAAGTTGCCTAAATGCTCTGAGAGGCACAATTTATGTAAAAAGCAAATTAAATGAAGGTTCTGAATTTACTATTATGTTTATCAATAATCACAATAACAATGGCTAAAATACTTGTAATAGAAGATGATCCAGAAGTAACAGAAAACATTGTTGAAATTCTTGAGCTGGAAAATCATAACATACAAACTGCAAATAATGGTTCGGTTGGAATTGAGATACTTGCCAAAAGTAAACCTGATTTAATTATTTGCGACATTACCATGCCCGAAAAAAATGGTTACGAAGTACTGCAATATGTACGCTCTAATCCAGATACTTTTTCCACTCCCTTTATATTTTTAACTGCAAAAAGCGAAAAAAATGATTACAGGCGAGGAATGGAACTCGGAGCTGATGACTATATAACAAAACCTTTTGACTATGCTGACATAATTAATTCAATAAATACAAGACTCGACTTCAAGAAAAAAGCATTCGATTTTTACGATAAGCAGTTAGAAAATCTAAGATTAAATATTACAACATCAATCCCGCATGAGCTAAGAACTCCACTAAACACAATTCTTGGATTTACTCAAATTCTAAGGTCTGGTTTCAAGGAAATGGAAGAAATTGAACTCAAGACAATTTTCGACAACATTCATGATGCCGGATTGAGACTTTTAAGGCTTATTGTAAATTATATATATTACACTAAATTACTGACCAATGATCTTAGTATATCCAAGAAGGAATACCACCAACTTACAGTTACCGATGATATGATATTCAATCTCTGCAATAATATTGCTGAAATATATCGAAGAAAAGATGACTTGTTAATAAATATCGGGGTCATAAAAGGGAAGCTATCAGACGAGCATTTTCTGAAAATCATCGAAGAACTTATTCATAATGGATTGAAATTCTCTCCAACAAATACTAAAGTTGAACTTTTGGTTCGTGTGTTAGATAATCAGCTAATGATTGAAGTATCTAATTTTGGTCGCGGCATGACCCAGACTGAGATTCAATCTATTGGTGCTTTTCAGCAATTCAACAGAAGAGAATTTGAGCAACAAGGACTGGGGCTTGGTCTTGCAATTGTTAAGAAAATAACTGAAATATACGATGGAAATCTAATTATTGATAGTGAGCCGAAGGCACTCACAAAAGTTAAAATTTATTTCCCTATTAAATAAATTTTTAATTTTTTTTAGTTACGTAAATTCATCAATAAAAAAAGGTTACTAAAAATTATAGTAACCTTTTTTCAACATTTTTAAATTGATGAAACTGCAGTTTTAGCTTTTATTATCTTCCTCTGTTTCGGATTCTGTTGATGTATCATTTGCAATAATATCTTTATCTTCAGATTCTGCAATTTCCTCAATTTTTGTTTCAGTTTCTGATTTGATTTCTTCGGAAACCTGGCGGTCTTCCGAAATTGCTTGTTCGGAAATTTCCTGAACTCCCTCTTCTTGAACATTCTCTGAAACAGTCGTATTAGTTTCGGTAGAGTCAAAATTTGTATCAACAGTATTAGTCGCAGGAATATCTGGCTCTTTTACCTCATTAATTTTAGTTTCAACAGGTGTTGTTTCAACTTCTTTAGCAGATGATTTTTGCTTTTTAACTTGTGATGGGGCTGCTTTGCCCTTTCGTCTTGATTTAGTTGAAACGGCACCATCCTGAGGAGCAGACCAATCAACGAGTTCAATAATAGCAGTTGGGCTTCCATCTCCTCTACGAGGACCTAACTTAATGATTCTTGTATAACCACCGGGTCTTTCTTCGACCATAGGGGCTATTGTATTAAACAACTCTTGAAGAACGGCTTTGTTTGTAATAAATCTACCGACCATTCTTCTGTTATGAATATCAACTTTATGACCTTCGGGAAGCAAACCGAGTTTTTCATTTCTGAGAGCATGTTTAGCCTTGGTTATAAGAGTTTCGGCAAAAGCTCTAAGTTCTTTGGCTTTAGCCTCGGTCGTTTCGATCTTTTTATGTTCAAAAAGAGAAGTAGCAAGATTGTTAAGCAAAGCTTTTCTGTGGCTGCTATTTCTCTTTAATTTTCTTCCTGATTTTAGATGTCTCATAACAAACTCATTCAAATAATAGTTAAAGATTCGCTCGATTCTGATGTTTTGTGAGGTTCTTCTTTAAGAAACTTCTCAACGTTCATTCCAAATTCCAATCCATACATATGAACAACTTCGGCAAGTTCAGCAAAGGATTTTCTGCCGAAATTTCTGAATTTCAATAATTCATGTTCCTGTAAGGAAACCAACTCAGCTAATGTCTTGACATTTGCGGATTTAAGGCAATTATGAGCTCTGACGGAGAGTTCAAGTTCATCAACTGGTGTAAGGAGGATTTTTCTAAGTTTTGAACGCTCTGCTTCTTTAACTTCATCTTCTACAGAATCTCTCTGGGGAACTTCTTCCTCAACTTCTTCGAAATTAATAAAGAAGCGGATATGTTCGTTTAAGATTTTTGAGGCATAATGAACTGCATCCTGTGGTGTGATTGAACCATCAGTTTTCACATCAAGAATTAATCTTTCATAATCTGTCTTTTGTCCAACTCGGTATGGTTCAATAATGTAAACAACATTTTTAATGGGAGTATAAATTGCATCAATCGGCAACATACCAATAGGAAAATCAACTAAAGGTTGTTCCTCAGCTGGGACGTAGCCTTTGCCACGACCTATGCGAATTTCCACGTCAAATTCAGCATCTTCGGCAAGAGTAGCAATATATTGATCAGGATTCATAACTTCGATCATCGGTGAAGCCTTTTGAAGATCAATAGCTTTCCATTCGTGTGGTCCTTTTAAATGCATAACCACTCGCTGTGGCTTTTTGTCAGTAGTTGTCAACCTGATTTCTTTTAAATTAAGTATGATTTCCGAAACATCTTCTGTAACGCCGGGAATTGTTTGGAATTCATGCAGGACGTCTGTTAATTTAACTCCAATAATAGCTGATCCGGGAATTGAAGAAAGTAAAACTCTACGGAAAGAATTTCCAAGAGTTACACCATAGCCTTGCTCCAATGGTTGGAGTATGAATCTAACGTGGCTACGGCTGTCAATTTCTTCCACCTGCATTCTATCAGGCATCTGCATTTGTGCATTAATTGCAAGATTTTCTTTACTCAATGTCATAATCAAGATATTTTAAACAATTGATAATCTTTATAAAAAAAAACATTAAACCCTTCGCTTTTTTGGAGGTCGGCACCCATTATGTGGCAAAGGGGTTTTATCAATAATGCTATGAATTTCGAGCCCTGCTGTTGCCAAAGCTCTGATAGCTGCTTCACGACCGGAACCCGGTCCTTTAACAATAACATCAACTCTTCTCAAACCCATATCAAAGGCTTCCTTTGCTGACTTTTCAGCGGAGACTTGAGAAGCATAAGGGGTATTCTTTTTCGAACCCCTGAATCCATTCTTGCCTGCAGAAGACCAGCTTAATGTATTTCCATACATATCTGTTATAGTTACAATTACATTATTGAATGTTGCCTTGATAAAAGCCTTGCCATGACTATCAGCAACAATTTTCCTTTTAACTTTTTTCTTTCCAGCTGCCATTTAATTAATTGAAAGTTAATAAACAAAATATTATTTTTTCGCTGCTTTTTTCTTTCCAGCGACTGTTTTTCTTCGTCCTTTTCTTGTTCTTGAATTGGTTCTGGTTCTTTGACCACGAACGGGCAAGCCTCTTCGGTGCCTCAAACCACGATAGCAACCAATGTCCATCAATCTTTTGATATTCATCTGAATTTCAGAGCGAAGTTGACCTTCAACCTTGAAATTGTCCTGGATAATTGACCTAATCTTGGCTATTTCGTCGTCTGTCCAATCGTTAACCCTTTTGCTCTCATCAATCCCAGCCATTTCAAGAATTTTTGATGATGTTGTTCTTCCTATACCAAATATATAGGTTAAACCGATAACACCTCTTTTGTTTTTTGGTAAATCAATTCCGGCTATACGTGCCACTATATACTCCTTAAATTAACCTTGTTTCTGTTTAAATCTTGGATTTTTTTTGTTGATGATATATAATTTCCCTTTCCTTTTGACAATTTTGTCATCAGGATTTCTTTTTTTGACTGATGCCTGTACTTTCATTTTTTGCTCCCAATCTTTATTTATATCTATAAATTATTCTGCCTTTTGTCAGGTCATAAGGTGAAAGTTCAACTTTTACCTTATCTCCTTGTAAAATTTTGATAAAATTCATTCTCATCTTGCCGGAAATATGTGCAAGAACTTTATGTCCGTTGTCGAAGCGAACTATAAATTGTGTGTTTGGAAGTGTCTCCTCAATAATTCCATCAACTTGAATTAATTCTTGCTTCGGCATATCAATTTCTTAAAGTTAATATTATTGGCTTCTCATCAACCAGTACTGTATGTTCGTAATGGGCTGCAGGCTTTCTGTCAACAGTTACAACAGTCCAGCCATCGTCTAGATATTCAACTTCCTGTTTCCCTGCATGAACCATCGGTTCGATTGCAAGTCCCATGCCTTTGACCAATTTCATATTGGGATATCTGTTCCTGTGCAATAAAGGTGGAACAAAGTTTGGTATTGAAGGTTCCTGGTGCAATCTTTTTCCAATACCATGACCTGTTAATTCCCTGGTCAATGTAAATCCATTACTTTCCACATAATTTTGTATAACTCTTGAAATATTATAGACTTTACTTTTGTCAAACGCCTGTTCAATGCCGATATAAAGAGACTCTTCAGTGATTTTCATTAGATTTTTTCTTTCTTCATCAATTTCACCAACAGAAGCGGTCAAAGCACTATCACCAAAAAAACCTTCGTATTTTACACCACAATCTATAGAAACTATATCACCATTCTTAAGCTTTCTTTTGCTGGGTATCCCATGGACAACGGTCTCATTGATAGAGATACAAAGAGTATTTGGAAACACTTTGCCGTCAACTTGATACCCCTTAAATGCCGGTTGAGCATTATTAGAACGAATAAAATCCTCTGCAATTTTATCAAGCTCGATTGTTTCTATGCCTTCGACAATGTGTTTTTCTATTAAGCTAAGGGTTTCAGCAACAATTCTACAAGCTTTCTCGAATTTTTTCAAATCCTGGCTTGTAGATATCAAGTTATCTTTGCTCACTATTTTATCAGAAACATACATAATTATTATCCGCTAATTCCTGCTCCTCTGCCTTTGATTTTTCCGCTTTTCATAAATCCGTCGTAGTGTCGCATCAACAAATATGACTCAATTTGTTGAAGAGTATCAAGGCAGACACCAACCATAATCAAAAGTGAAGTTCCACCAAAAAATGATGCAAATCCGGGAGTTACGCCAAGCAATCTTGATGCAAATGTTGGCATTATAGCTATAAGAGCAAGAAATATTGAACCCGGAAGAGTTATCCTTGTAAGAACAGCATCAATGTATTCAGCAGTAGGTTTTCCCGGTCTGATGCCCGGAATGAATCCTCCCTGCTTTTTCATATTATCAGCAATATCCCGTGGATTAAAAACAATAGCAGTATAAAAATAAGTAAACAAAACTACCATTGTACCATACACTAATGCATAAATATATGATTGTTCACTGAAAGCAGAAACAAGACCATATAGCCAGGTACTGTCAGGGAAAAAACTAAAAATAGTTTGAGGAATAAACATTAGTGATTGAGCAAAAATAATTGGCATAACTCCAGCAGTATTGACCCTTAGTGGAATATACTGAGTTGTACCACCATAAACTTTTCGTCCAACCTGCCTTTTGGCATATTGAACTGGAATTCTTCTGGCACCTTGAGTAATGAATATTACAGAAGCAATAATGCCAAATAAAAACAACAAGATGATTAATTCAACAATCCAGGGTTTTTCCTGTAGTTGAAATATTTGATTCATTTCCTGATAAAAAGCACCCGGAAGTCTGGCTATAATGCCAATGAAGATAATCAAGGATATACCATTACCAATGCCACGATCGGTAATTTGTTCGCCTAACCACATTAGAAATATTGTGCCTGCGGTCAGTAGAAAAACACTTGTAATTGTAAATAAAAAGCCGGGATCGGGAACAACAGGCACCCCACCTGCATCCATATTGACTAATCTGATGGTCATTCCCCAGCCATTTAGAGCCGCTATAATAACAGTCAGATACCTTGTGTACTGATTAATTTTTCTTCTGCCTTCTTCTCCGGATTTTTGTAATTTCTGGATTTCCGGAATAACAATACCGCCTAGTTGAAGAATAATGGAAGAAGTAATATAAGGCATAACGCCCAAAGCAAATATAGCCGCATTAGAAAAAGCTCCACCAACAAATAGGTCGAAAAGTCCAAACAAATCATTACCGCCGCTCCCAGCCATTTGTTTAAGCAAAACAGGGTCAACGCCGGGAAGAGTAATATGAGAACCAACACGCACTATAAGTAAAATAATCACAGTAGTAATTATTCTGCTACGAAGCTCGTCTATCTTGAATATATTCTGTATTGTTTGGATAAAACTACTCATTAACTATTGCCTTTCCTCCGACAGACTCGATTTTTTGTTTTGCGGATTCTGAAAACTTATCAGCTTTGATACTGATTGGTATTTTGATATCCCCGTTTCCAAGGATTTTCAATGGTAAATTGTTTTTAGAAATCGCACCGGCTTTGTACAAAGCATCAAAATCAATACTATCAGGATTAATTTTTTCTTTATCAATCAATTCCTGAAGCCTGCTCAAGTTAACAATTTGATATTCTTTCCTGAATATGTTAGTAAATCCGAATTTTGGTATTCTACGGCTGAGAGGCATTTGCCCACCTTCGAAGGCAAGTTTCCTTTTGTAACCTGTTCGTGATTGAGCGCCCTTGTGTCCTCTTGTCGAAGTGCCACCATGACCCGAACCAGGTCCACGGGCAATTCGCTTTCTTTTTTTCTTTGCTCCTTCAGCGTATTTGATATTTCCTATGTGTTTCATAGTCTTATTAATATTTAAAGATTCAATTAAACTTCTACTTCTTCAACTTTAACCAGATGTTTAACCACTTCAATCATCCCTCTGATATTAGCATTATCAGGTAATAAATTAAAGTAATTTGGTCTGCCAAGACCCAAAGCTTTTATTGTTAGCTTTTGTTTCTCGGGCCTTTTAATAACGCTTCTCAGCTGTGTGATTTTTAACTTTTTCATACTACAACTTTATTAAAATCAACCATAAACAACTTTATCAATTCCGATACCTCGACGGTTTGCGACGGCAGATGCATCCTCGAGTTCCATCAAGCCCTGGAGTGCTGCTTTGATAGTATTATGGGGATTAGACGATCCAAGACTCTTGGTCAAAACATCCTGAACACCGGCTAATTCCAAAATAGCTCTGACACCACCCGCTGCAATTACTCCTGTTCCGGGGGTAGCTGGCTTTAGTAGAACTTTGGCAGCTCCAAATCTTCCAATAACCTGATGAGGTATTGTCGAGCCCTGAAGTCTGACTTTAACGACGTTTTTCTTTGCAGCTTCTGTAGCTTTTGTTACTGCATCAACAACTTCACTAGCTTTGCCAAGGCCATATCCAACATGCCCGTTCTGGTCTCCAACAACGACAATTGCCGAGAAATTGAAACGCCGGCCACCTTTGACGACTTTGGCAGTTCTTCCAACATAAACTAACTTATCTTTTAATGGAATTTCTGATGACTTAATCTTAGCCAATTTTTTTCCTCACTCAAATAATGTTATTAAAATTCAAGACCATTACTTCGGGCAGACTCCGCAAGTGCTTTAACTCTACCGTGATATAAATAGCCATTCCTATCGAAAGATATCTTTTTGATATTCTTTTCAATAGCCTTTTTGGCTAATACAGCCCCGACTATTTTACTATGATCAGTTCTTTTCATGTCGGGTTTTATCTGTTCTTTTACATCTTTGTCCAATGTTGAAGCTGAAACCAAAGTTTTACCTTCTACATCATCAATAATCTGGGCATAGATGTTATTAAGA
>CALHRB010000217.1 GCA_938038165.1 Candidatus Kapaibacterium sp.
ACCTCTTGGCACAATGTCCAGTCAATATCTTGCCAAATGGCGTAAGCTCATTTGCCGGTATTCAAACTTTAATCGTTCCTAAAAAACTTACCAAAGATACCGTTTCTGAAATGCAATCAAAACTTCTCCAAAAAATAGAAGAATTAACGCTTTATGTCATAGAATTAAATAGAGAAAATGAAAGCTTAAATAAAAGACTTAAAAAATTAGAAAACAAAAAGGGGTTAAAAAAATGAAAATCAATATATTTTTTGTTTTTTTTCTATTTTTATCTTATATTAATACATTAAACTTATTCTGCCAGGAACAAATCAAAATTCTCACACCATTGGGAAATCAGCCAAATGATAAAACTTACCCCGTAAAGACCTCAAATTGGGATGAATCAAAGGTAGAAAGCTGCAGGCAGGCATGGCTTAATGAAGGGGGAGTGTTTTTAAGGGATAACAATGAACAAGAGATAAAATTTCTTGAAAGAAATAATTTTCTTAGTGAGCTTCGGGGAAAATGTTTATTAGTTGATGGCAACAATGTATGGCTTGGCACTGAAGACGGGATATATAAGTCAACCGATAAAGCCGCTTCATGGCTCACTTGGGACAATGACGGGATGAAAAATCTTGATAACAAGATAATTTATGATTTAGCTATGAGAAATAATGTATTATTTGCTTGTACTAATTATGGATTATTTGCTTCAGATGACGGTGGTGAAAACTGGGGGTCTTTACGGACTTCTTCAACAACTTGTGTTAAATTTGAAGGAACAAATACCATATATGCTGGCGGCGAAGCCGGATTATATAAATCCACCGATGGTGGCAGTCAATGGAGTCTGAAGCTGAGTCAGCCGATTAATTGCTTGCATTTATCATCTTCTCTTTTGTTTGCCGGTGGTGGAAGTAGTTACAATTATAGAGGGTTATGGAAATCCACAAATGGCGGAGACAATTGGGAGCAAAAATACTTTAATGATTTTGTTACTGATATTTTCATTGATGGTTCCAATATATATATAGGAACTGAAAAACAAGGTATTCTTAAGTCAACAAATGGCGGTGTTCAATTTACAAACTATAACAACGGCTTGCCAAAGCTCAATTCATCGGATTATTACAGAATAAATTCAATCCAAAAATATGAAAATATTCTTTATGCTGCCACTGATTGTGAATTATATTTCTATGATATATCAGGTAATACATGGAGAGTATGTTCAGTTTACGACCATATATGGGCTAGAGAGTATGAATACCTTACAAAAAAAATTTATATTGATGAACAAAATAATCTTTGGATTGTTTGCTCAAAAAGGTTTAGTCCAAAATATCCATCAGCAACATTGGTTACCGATTATGATTATCCAATGAACCCTGAAAATTTTAATGCATTCAATTGTCATACATTTGCCTGGCATTTTACAGAAGGCGGGATAACCGGAATAGCATTGGATGCACCAAAAAGGCAGAAATATATTCCACAGGATAATGCAAATGAATGGGAAAGAAATAATTGGGATTACATCGAAGCAGACTCTTGGCAGGACCCGGATTGGGAAAAAGTTAAGTATCAGGGCGACCATTCAGGGATCAGATCGCCAAAAATGACAACTTTACCCAACAAGGAAGATGACTTGTTAATAATATCAAAATGGTCTGTTAATGGTCCTTTGGTTGAGCATAGATTGAACGACCATCCTTGGAAAGGAGGCACGGCAAAATATTATAAGAGCAAGAAAGTAGTAAAAGGTCAGATAAATAACGATAGACGTATAGGAAGGGAGTTAACAACTTTAGATAGTTACGATTCAATTACAACAGTTATACCTGAGGGAGCAAATGTAAACTTTTATGTAGCTCCAATGAAAAACGCTAAAATAGATTTCAAACCTGGTTTTCATGCCGAAAAGGGTTCAACGCTTCATGCTTTTGTCAAGGACTATTATTTTGAAGATAATAACAAAAAAGATTGCAAAATACCATGGGAAGAAGAGCCAACAATGCTGTATTCTCAGAAAGATTCTGCCAGTGAGGTTGAAACAAAAGGTCTTTTTTCATTAGCCAGCTCATCGGGTGATAGTAATTTTATTAATAATTTGAAAAATAAAAGTATTGAAAAAGTAAACTCAAGTGCTGTAAGGGCTTCCCGGATTGATACACAACCTTGTTATAAATTTTTTGACCCTTTCACATTCTCAGGCAAGGGCAGTGGAACAAAGGATGACCCTTACCAGATTTCTGACATTGAGCATTTTAAAGAATACTTCAACGATAGGGAAGGGGACCATTACTGGATACTAATGAATGATCTTGACGGAAGCGTCACTCGATATTGGGGTTTTAAAGGACCTGATGGTATTTCTTACATGGGCTTCGATGGGCTAAGTGGTTTCCGGCAGCAAAGGCAATTGGATGGGCAGGGATTCAAAATAACTAACCTATATAAACTTGGAACCAATTTCGCTGGGGGATTTAATTGTTTTACATTAAAAAGAATTGGCTTTGAGAATCTAGATATAAGAAATAGTCAATCTGCAAATATCAAACTAATGGAACAAGAAGAAAATCGGGCCATAGATTTTGTAATGGAAGAATGCTATTTTACGGGAACATTGACGGCTCCAACGACAGATGTTGAAGACCGGGGTATTTATGCATTAGGTCAATTTTTCTATAATACAAAAATCAGAAATTGTTATGTTGATTTGCATATTATCACGGATTCATTAATTAGACCCACAGTTGATATTCCAGATGATACTTTAAACAGGGATGTTGTTGTTGAGAATGTTTATTCAAAAGTAACAACTAATGCTAATAAAAGGATTTACTCTCCTTTTGGTTATGCCGGTAATATTATTTCCTGCTTCTGGGATAATGATATAATCAAAATAACAGAGCCATTAGGCAAAGGTATTGGCTTGCCAACATCGGAGATGAAAAAGCGTGAGCCATTCGAAAAAGCAGGCTGGGACTTCGAAAATGTCTGGTATATAGATGAAGGGATGGATTACCCCAGGCTTAGGGTATTTAAGAAGGAGCTTTCGGCAGAAAAAGTAAATCAGATCAATGAGTACAGCTTGACCGTCACGCAAAATCCCCAATTGAGCAGTTACAAAGTTAACTATGAATTGCCTGTTGCCGGTTCGATAGAGTTGGAGCTATACAGTGCCATCGGCACAAAAGTTCAGGTGTTGGTCAGCGAAAGCAATGTTCAGCCAGGAAGTCATTCAATCAATCTTGAGGGTTCGGGATTGAATTCCGGGCTTTATTTTGTGGTGATGAAAGCAAACAGAGCATTGCTTAGTCAAAAAATCATAATAATAAACTAATTTTTCGATTTTTTTAAAAGGTGATACAATGAAAACAAACTTATTCTTTTTTCTCTTCTGCCTGATTATTTATTCACAGGCAATATCGCAGTCAATCAAAATAACAAATGTCTCCGAAAAAGACCTTTGCATTGGTTATAGTTACACCGTTGATTATGAAGTTCAGGGTACTTTCAATGCAGATAATGTTTTTGTTGCACAATTATCTTATGACCAGTTCCAAACATTTAAAATAGTTGGTAGTACAAAATCAACTAGTTCCGGTAGAATTAATATTACAATACCCAACAATGATGGAAAAAATATAACAGGCAAGCATAGGCTAAGGGTTATAAGCTCAAATCCATACATTATTGGAAGCGATAACGGCGAGGATCTAATGGTATTGTTGCCCCCACCCAAAACTTTCTCCCTTGAAGAAAGGGCACCATTATGGGTTGTAAAGAAGAAATTAAGATTCAGATTGAGTAGCAATACAGAGCCATACTTCAAGGACGCACTGTGGAATTTCGGCGAAGGTGCCAGTATAGAAACATATCAGGGACTAAAAACTCCAATCATAGAGTATTATACAACAGGTGAAAAAACTATAAAATGCTCTCTAAAATTACCAATTAGTTGTGCAAACGAAGCTGAGTTGGAATATAAAATCAAAGTCTATGATTGCAGCATAACTATAGAATCAGATGCGTATATTGATTCAACAACAAAAACCATAGAATACAGTAAGGAATTAAAAGACAAATACAGTCAGGTTTGGATATTACCAGGGGCATCTTTAACTATAAAGGGAACTGTTTACAATACAACTTTCTTAGTTGAGACAGGAGGACAATTAACTTTATCTAATAGTGGAAGGAATTGCTTGTTTTACCTGAAACCCGGAGCCAGTATGAGTGCCAGCTCTGCACCAATCCAAAGTCTTTTCTTATTGACACCCGGTTCGAGCTACTTTGGAATGCCCGACTCAAATTACAGCACATACGGGGAATGTAGCCAGTTGAATGTTAATTACCAGTCAGCTCCAATCGAAGGAATTAGAATAATGGAGAAATTAGGATATTTGAACATTGCAGACAATCTTTCTGAGAACACAAATTTTCAGATCTTTCCCAATCCGGCAGAGGATTATATTGAAATTACATATATAAACACACAGAATAATTTACCCCAACAGGAAATCAAGATATATAATACTCTCGGCGAGTGTGTGACTATAGAGACGTTGAATGCAGCTTCTTTACAGAAGATTGACATTTCAGGATTATTAAAGGGAGTCTATTTTGTTAAGTTAGGAGAAAAATTTGCAAGGTTTTTGAAGATATAAACAGTTAAAAAAGAATGTGCCACACTATTATAAAGTGTGGCACATCTGATCTTTCATAATAATTCAGTTAAAAGTCCTGATTATAAACTTGAAACACTCATCAGAAAAAAATGTTATCACTCGCTTTTATCATTTAAATCTTTATAACAGAACCACCAATCATAGTTTTTATACCTGCTCTTCTTGTACTGAGCTGCTTTGATATCTGATGCTGGTGGAACTATTACATTATCCCCGATTAACTCATTATTAGGCCAATTTGCAGGCATTGCGGCATGGTTATTGTCAGCTATCTGTATCGCCTTGACCATTCTCAATAATTCATCAAAGTTACGTCCAAGTTCCTGTGGATAATAAAGAATTGCCCTTACTTTACCTGCCGGATCAACTAAAAAGACTGCTCTGACTGTATTAGTGCCTTTTCCGGGATGAATAAAGCCTAATCTTTTTGCAAGATCCCCATTATCAGCTATGATTGGAAATTGGATCTCGGTATTTAAATTATCTTTAATCCATTCGACCCATTTAATATGTGAAAAGACCTGATCAATAGACAAGCCTATTAATTCAGTATTCAATTTCTTGAATTCATCGTATCTTTGCTGGAAAGCATAGAATTCAGTTGTGCAAACCGGAGTGAAATCAGCCGGATGACTGAAAAGAATAAACCATTTTCCTTGAAAATCCTTAGGGATGACCATTTTTCCAAGTGTTGTTTGAACCTCAACTTCAGGGAACATATCCCCGATGAGTGGCATTGAACCGTATTGTTCCATATTAATTCCTCCTTTTTAAATTATTGGTTTAAAAAAATTAGTTGTTTAAATAAGCAGAAAACATCCAAACAAGTTTTTCTTGCTCTCTGATGTAATCGGACATAAGTGCATTTGTGCCCTCGTCACCAACTTCGGCTGATAATTCAAGTATTTCGCGTTGATGTATCAACAATGTTTTAAAACTGTCTAAAATTGACTCCACACAAGCCTTACCATCAAAAACATTCACAGCGGATTGAATTTGTGAATTATTTAAATAATCCGTGAAACTGTGAAATGGGGTGTAGCTGAGTGTTAAAAGCCTTTCGGCTATTTCGTCAATCTTAAGTTGAATATTGTTATACAGCTCTTCGAATTTCAAGTGCAATTCAAAGAACTTATCACCTTTGATATTCCAATGAAAACCTCTTAAGTTTTGATAAAATACCTGATAGTTAGCGAGCAAGATGTTAAGTTTTTCGGCTAATTTTTTTGATTTTTTGACGTCGAGACCAATTCTGTCTGTTGGCATAGTTACCTCCTTAAAAAAATGTTTATTTAAATTCTCCAATAAGTTGAAGATTAATTTCTTTTATTTCAAAATTATCAATTTTTTTGTTTTTAAAATAGTTATCTATAATGCTTTTCAGATCATTGTCATAATAATCTTCCAGTTTGTTTTGTTCGGGATTATATAAATGAAAATGATTTGTAGTAATAGCGTCATACCTCACATAATCGCAATCTGTTTTTATTGCTCTTACAAGACCGACTTCTTTCAGTGACTCAAGAGTTTTGTAAACAGTAGCCAAAGAAATTGTCGGATACTGTTTTAAAATAGTTTTATAAAGCTCTTCAGCCGAAGGATGTGTTTTGGTTTTCATCAAAGCATCCAAAACAGCAACCCTTTGGTGAGTTGCCTTCAAACCAGATTTATTTAATTTCTCTATGATATCTTTTTTATTCATAGTTTTAATTAATATTAACTAGTAACGATTATTATTTAGGAATTATTGTTAAATATATTAAAAATTTTT
>CALHRB010000218.1 GCA_938038165.1 Candidatus Kapaibacterium sp.
TCCTGAAGTTCATCATACCAGCGAAGGGAAAAAAATTCTTGAAAATTTCGTTAGAAAGATAGCCGGTTGCAAGGAAATTTGGAATGCGCAATCATTTATCTCATCTTCGATAAATAAAACAAGAAATTTAGTTGGGGATGATGGAGTAATTCTCGCTTTGAGCGGGGGGGTTGATTCAACAGTTGCAGCTGTTCTTTTGCATAAAGCTCTGGGCGACAAACTTCACTGCGTCCATATTGACTCAGGACTCATGCGGACAAACGAAAGCCAAACTATTGTTGATTTGTTCAAAGACTCATTCAATATTCCAATTGAATTAGTCGATGGTTCCGAACTTTTTTTAAACAGGTTGCACGGGGTAGAAGATCCCGAAATTAAACGAAAAATAATCGGATCTACTTTTATTGATTTGTTTGAAGTTGCTGCTAAAAAATTCAACGATGCCAAATGGCTTGCCCAAGGAACCTTATATCCTGATGTTATAGAATCGATTTCAATAAAAGGACCATCGGCAACGATCAAATCTCATCATAACGTGGGTGGACTTCCGGAAAAAATGAAGCTTAAAGTTCTTGAACCATTCAGAGAGCTTTTCAAAGATGAAGTCAGGGCTGTGGGCAAAGAGCTGGGTGTGCCTGACTGGTTTGTCAAAAGGCATCCTTTCCCTGGTCCGGGGCTTGCTATAAGAATTCTTGGTTCGATTACTAAGGTTAGATTGGAAGTTCTTAGAAAGGCAGATGACATTTATCTCGAGGAAATAAGACAAGCAGGACTTTATGATAATATCTGGCAGGCTTTTGCAGTCCTTTTGCCTGTCTCAAGCGTTGGAGTAATGGGCGACGAAAGAACCTACGAAAATGTTTGTGCATTGAGAGCAGTAACTTCAACCGATGGAATGACTGCTGATTGGTTTGAATTCCCGAACGAGGTCCTTGCAAAAATTTCAAATAGAATTATCAACGAAGTCAGAGGTATTAACAGAGTAGTTTACGACATAACAACAAAGCCCCCCGGAACTATAGAGTGGGAATAAAACAACTTTTTTTGAATTTTAAAAATCACTCAAAAAAAAAATAAACTAAAAAAAGTTGTTATAAAAAATTTATATAATTTTATTATTCACATAATTCGCTAATGTTGGGATAAAATTAAATAAAGAATGTAAATAAAATAAAGAATAACCATTATCACACCTTCTAATCTTGAAATAATTTGTTTCTTAAAAACAAACATCATCCCAAATAAAAGTATGCTTGCAAAAATAGTAACAGCAATATCAAAATTTGACTGTAGGTTAAATGGTAAAGGATTAATCAGGGAACTGATTCCAAGAATGGCAAAAATATTGAAAATATTTGAACCAACTGCATTTCCAATAGCAATGTCAGATTGTTTTTTATAAGCCGCCACTGCAGAAGTTGCTAACTCTGGGAGAGATGTTCCTATTGCAATAATCGTTAAACCGATAAGTGATTGGCTTACGTTAAACATTTCTGCAAATTCAACAGCTCCATCAACGATCCATCGTCCTCCAAACAACAATCCGAGAATGCCCAGAATTATAAAAAAAATTGATTTAGGATAACCAAATTCTTTTCTTTCCTTTTTTTCGATAATGTCATCTTTGGATTTGGTTATTTCGAATGTGTAATAAATAAAAATAATAAAGAAAGCTAAAAGTATTGAGCCGTCAATTCTGGAAATAACAGAATCCGCTCTTCCATCAATCAAATGATCATTGCACATTAAACCAAGAACGAGGATAGCTAAAAGGCTGAAAGGAATTTCTTTAAGAGCCGTATTTTTCTTTGCAGTGATTGGGTAAATAATTGAAGAAATTCCAAGAATAAGCAGAATATTTGCTATATTACTGCCCAGAACATTCCCAATGGCTATATCACTATTTCCATGAGCACTTGCAATAATATTTACAATCAATTCTGGTGATGAAGTACCAAAAGAAACAATAGTAAGTCCTATGACAATATTAGAGATTTTTAATCTTTTTGCTATTGATGTCGAACCATCTACCAAAAATTCTGCACCCTTAAGCAGTATAAAAAATCCTAAGAAAAATAATAAATAAGTTGTCATAATAATTTTTTTTATTATTATGCAAACTAATATTTATTTTGATATTTTTAAATCAGTTCTTTTTTATTTAATAATCACAAATTTTTCTAAATAATAACTTGTTTTTAGATAGTAAAGGCCAGAGGGTAAATTTGATATATCAATTTTGAAAGAATTTTCAGAGTTAAGCTTGTCAATTAGTAAAACACTTTCACCAAAGGTATTGAGTATTTTGATATCAGACTCCGGCTTTTCGGTTGAAGACGGAGGAAATGAAACATTAATGAATTCAGATGCTGGATTTGGATTAATATGTATATGATAATTATATCTTTCTAATTCAACACTGACAGGTCTTTTACCGATTGCAAACCATTTTGGTAGTCCTGCGTTTATCAAATATTCTGTTGGATTACCAGCAGGAGATATTTTGTCTGCAGCCAGAGCTATTTGCATTATACCGTATTGAGGTTGTGCAGTTGATACCTGAAAAGCAACTTTATTATCCTTAGGAGAGTAAACAGGGCTGCTTAATCCGAGTTGAGCTGCATTAGCATATACTATATTTTTAATTGTTCCGGTATATAAATCAAGACCGTTAATATAATAATAGTTTTCGTTTGTATTATAAACAAGAAAAAGCAATGAGTTTTTGCTGGTTTTTCCAAAATCTGGGGCACCGACGTTTATCCCAGAACCTAAAGGAGGCAGAATTCTATAAATAACTCCGTTGGCAACATCAAGGGCATTCATATCGAAATATAGTTCTTCCTTATTTGACCAGTCATATTTATAATTTAGAGCATCATAAACAAGAATTCTGTTTGTAGCGTCCCAAGTCATTGTGTTAGCAAGAAGTGGTTCGTTATAGCTAAAATTATCACCGGTTGTTGGAATATAAAGTTCAATTACTTTAGATTGAGAGTTGACAAGATCAAACAAATAAATTTTGGGTTCTTCACTGACAGAAGTAGCTGCCAAAAACTGACCATTCGGGGAAATTGCTATGGAACGCCAAACAGGGTTGTTATCTATAAACATTTCACCTGTTCCATCAGTTTTAATAAATTTCAGATTATTATTTGCATCAATGAATATTATAGCATTGCCGTTTTCGGGAACTGTAAGAGTGCCATTATTTTCAGCGAATACATTTGTTGAAGTTAATTTTTTGATGTCAGTATTTACGTTTTGAATTATCGATTTTGCAATGTATAAACCAAAATCTTGAGCAGAAACGAACGCAATCCAATCAGTTCCATCAACTGGTGGAAGATCAGGATCTGGATTGGAGCCGCTACCTTCTCCAATACCAACCTGAAAGAAAGAATTCTTTACAACATTTACTTCGTTTGAATTCTTTCCAAAGAGTTCTTCGGCAGCTTTTATGCAGGCAAGTCTCATATCAATAAAATTTGCCTGTTTTGTTAAATATCTATTATTGAGAACTCTATAATAAATTTTTTCGAGTTTATCCTTTCCGATTGAACTACCAATAAGATATGTGGCTTTATTAATAATTCCACAATTGTAATGGACACCTCCATTATCACGATCGAGTGGCATATCAAGAAATTCGTTCATGTGTGCCGGAAGCCAGATATGGTCGCCTTTTGTTCCACCATTATGAGGATCGGACATACTTCTCATATGCCCCGAGGGAAAATACTGCTTTTTAACAATATCCTCACCAAGGAACCAATCGTCCCTGTCAACCATACAGCCTCCCCAGTCAGCAAAGGCTTCATTTAAGGCACCTGACTGAAATTTGTACTCCAAATCGACAGTAAAAGTAACAACTCCATGGGTAAATTCGTGAGCAAGGAAATCAAGTGCTGGAGGCCAGCCGTTTGTTATTTGTCCACCATCACCAAGAACAACAAACTGTCCATTCCAGTAAGCATTATCAAAGCTTTGATTATTATCAGTAACATGAATGATGCTAAGCATGTTCATTCCTTTGTCATCTATTGAGTTTCTTCCGTGAGTATTTTTGTAATAATCAAAAATCAAAGAAGCATTATAATGAGCCGAGACTGAGAAAGCATCATTCCATAGATTATTGCTGGACGAGACGATAACAGGATTAGAGTTCCTTGTCAGATCCTGATTTTTATTTGTCATAGTTAGGATAATTCCTTTAGGCTCGGAAGGATTGTTGTTATACATTGGTTTGGTGGCATTAACCATCAAATAGTTTCCCCTATCCAAATAAACATCAATTGTTCTATTATTACCAAGAGCATCTTTTGCAGTTGCCTTGGCAGGTCCGTCAGTTGGTGAAGTGTTATATCTTTCAATAATTTCGCCGCTTTTAGCATCAATAAAAAATCTCCACTTGTCAATTAAGTTATTTCGAATCTCAACAACCCAGGCAAGTTTTGGTTTGTCGTTAGGTAAATCAAACAAAATGTATTTTTCAGCGGAAGGACCATCATATTTTAGAAGTTCTCTTTCAAGGGCTGAAAATTCTCTAACTTCTGAAAAGCTTAATAAATCATTCATTGATTTCATAATGGCTTGGTCTCTGCTAAGGATGTAATGGTGCAGATCTAAATTTTGGAATGTAGGAACATTTTTGCCATTAATCAAGTAAAGCTCATTGTTGTTGTCAAAATGTAAAATTAATTCTTTTCCCCAGATAGGTAAGTTTTGATAAACCTGCTGAAGCCTTATATGCTTATTATTCTCATTATCAACAAAAGTGTTAACTATTTTAAATTCATTCGTTGGGTCATCAATTTTAAATATGTTACGGTTCTCATTAAGATAGCTGAAAATTGCAAGAGTAGTAAGAAATTTAACGTCATTTTTTTGAATAGAAGGCTTACTTATGCTAATAAAAACAGGGAGTCTAGTCTCATCAGAGTAAGAAATTTGGCTAAATTGAAGAGAGTTGTTCTTTTGAAATAAATCCTCCTGCTTTAAATCTTTTGATTTGAAATACAGTGGTTCTGTGCTTGAACTTGCAATATTTTGATTGTTATGAAAATATTGATAATATATATTTGAAAGTTTTTGAGTTACTTTATTCAATTGATCAGAAGCGGGCTTCTTATTTTCATCTATTGTTAACTGACTTTTTGTCTTATTAAGATAATTAAATGCCTGAGAAGAAAGCTGGGAAGTAAGCCAAATTTGCAAGAACAATGCTAAAGCTGCAAAGAGTATGATTTTTTTCATAGGAGGTCCTCTTGTTATTTAGAATTATTAATAATTGATATTATTTTTTCATAGATTTCATTTAAATTTTTAGTAGTATCAGAATCAGCACCTAAACCCCAGGCAAGATAATTTTCTTTATCAATTGATTTAATTTTGAAAAAACGGTAAAAATTATCAGGTTTATTATAATTGATATCAATCAGGTTTGATTTTTCAATTATTTCTTCAATAGCTTTGACAGAATCGTTATTATAGTCTGTCATTTCCTTAATGTTGTCTTTCAACAGCCGCCCGTTCCACTGGAAAAATTTACCAGATGAATCAATAGTGAAGCCACTGATCAAACCGGTTGCACCACCGCCACTGCCAATGCTGAATTCGGAAAAGGAGTATTTAATAGTTTTTATAGTGCTTGAGCAAGATGTCATAAGGATGAAAAATGAAATAAATAATAAAAAGAGGAGTGATTTTTTTGACATTTTTTAATATTATTAAATTATAATTTATACAAAAAAAATAAATTTTATTGTTAATCCTCAATATAAAAAAATTAATAATTCAATCAAAACATTTTTTATTAAATTTAAATTTAAATTCTTAAAACACAGAAAAATAATCATTATAAATATTAGTCATTTTTAAAGTAGATTTTGTATAATTTTAAAGGAGATATATTGCTCAAATTGAAATCACCAAAAACCTCCAGAGGCTTGGCAGTGCTTTGTGCCAGAACAGCTGACGAAAAAATATCAAAAGACACAGTAATCATGAACCTAAAAAAAATCGAGAACCCACCTGCAGATTATTTTATAATCTCGACATGCGATAGCGAAGCTCAGATCAGAGCCATCGTAGATAGTTTAATGATGAAATGTAAGGAACTTGGATTACAAAAACCAAGGATAGAAGGATACGAAATTTGTCAATGGGTTTTGATTGATTTTTTTGATGTGGTTATGCATTTGATGTTGCCAAACATAAGGCAGTTCTATAATTTAGAAAGGTTATGGGGAGATGCTCAGTTCTTGGAACTAAATAATGAAGGTAAGGCAAGAGTAATTAAAAATCTGGATATAAAATGGAACTGAAGAACTATATAAAGAACCTTATTGAAACTGCTTTAATAAAAACTAATGTCCCTGCCGACATTTATCATATTGTTGAAGAACCCAAAAATCCAGAGTTTGGTGATTTATCAAGCAATGTCGCAATGGTTCTGTCAAAAAATCTTAAAAAAGCACCAAAAGAAATAGCTGAGGAATTAATTAAAGCTTTAGATTTAGATGATAAGATCATCGAACAGGTTACCATTGCTGGTCAAGGTTTTATAAACTTTAAGTTCTCAAGGAAAATTTATCCTCTACTGCTAAAAGAGGTTATAGAGGAAAAAGAATCTTATGGGAAAAATAATTCAGGCAAAGGAAAAAGAGTCAATGTTGAATATGTAAGTGTTAATCCTACAGGATTATTGCATCTTGGTCACGGGCGTAATGCCTGCATTGGTGATACAATTGCAAATTTATTTTCATGGAATGGCTGGGATGTAACTCGTGAATATTATTTTAATAACGCTGGCAACCAGATGAAAAATCTTGCCTTGTCAATTTTTGCAAGATATAAGCAACTTTTAGGCGATAAAGATTTTCCTTTTCCCGAAGATGGTTATCATGGTGAATATATCAAGACAATAGCAAATGATTTATTAGAAAAATATAACTCTAAATTTCAAAATGGTTCTGATGATGACTTGAATTTTATCAGAAAATTTGGTGAAAACTGGTGCTTTGAAAAAATCAATTCAACATTAGAAAGATTGAATATCAAACAAGATGTTTTTTTCAACGAAGACTCTCTCTATCATAACGGAAAAATAGATAAGCTTATCGCTGATCTCAAAAAATTAGATTTAGTCTATGAGAAAGATGGAGCTTTATGGCTTTCATTATCCAAAATGGGTTTGAAAGATGATAGAGTCATAGTTAAATCGAGTGGAGAGCCAACTTATAGATTGCCTGATATTGCATACCATAGGGATAAATTTGAACGAGGTTTTGATCTGCTTATTGATATTTTCGGAGCTGACCATATCGCTACCATTCCGGATGTTTTAGCAGCTCTCAAATATTTAGGATACGATTCATCCAAGGTTCGCGTTCTCATTCATCAGTTTGTTACTTTGACTGAAAATGGAGAGCAAGTTAAAATGTCAAAACGAACGGGTAAAAGTTATACTCTTGATGATTTATTGGATGAGGTAGGGGAAGATGTTGTCAGATTTTTCTTAATTATGAGAGGTATCTCAACTCATTTGGAGTTTGACTTGGGTTTGGCAAGGGAACAAAGTGAAAAAAACCCTGTGTTTTATCTTCAATACGCTCATGCAAGAATCTGCTCTGTTCTTGATTTAGCAGAAGAAAGAGGTATATATTTAGATTGGAACCCTGATTTGACTATTCTCGAAAATAATTATGAAATTGAACTAATAAAAAAAATATTGAAGTTTAAAGAAACAGTCTGGATATCTTGTGATAAATGTGAACCTCAAATTCTTGCTGATTACCTTCGTGAGTTAGCCAATGCTTTTCATGTGTTTTATCATGAATGCAGAATTATTGGAGTTGAGGACAAACTTCAAGACGCAAGATTACATCTTGCTTTAGCAGCCAAAACAACTTTGCAAAACGGATTATCAATTCTTGGTATAAATGCCCCTGAAAGAATGTAACTATCTTTATTTGATTGGAGGAAAAACAAAATGAACGAACCAAAAATTGCTCAAAAAGGTCCTTATAGTGTTCAACTCGAACCGGGTTTAAAATCATGGTGCACCTGTGGGGAATCCAAAACACAGCCATTTTGTGAT
>CALHRB010000219.1 GCA_938038165.1 Candidatus Kapaibacterium sp.
AAATCCAATCAGCTTTTTTTATTCGCTCTTGCATAACTGCAGGATGAGTCCCAGAAAAGATTTCCAAGGAATCTATTTTTGAATAATCATAAAGCTCATTTGAACCAATAATAGTCGGAATTTTCTCATCGTTATGCCACAATTTCTGGAAATTTTTATTTTTTTCCATTTGATGTTTAGGATTTTTAACCCATCCATAATGATAAATGTAAGCATCGATCAATTTAACTTTTAACTTCTCCCCTTTTTTTCTGAATCCTTGGGCATCACCCCAGCTTTTTATATCTTTATTGTTTCTAATTACTCTGATTTCACGCCTGTACCATTTTCTTGAATCGGCAATATATTCATACGAACCATAGAAATGTTTATATTTAAACAACAGACCTTCGACTTCTGTTGAATGAAGGTATTTTTTCATCTCTTTGTGAATGCAATCCAGATATTTTTCGTGAACAACTTCATCAGCCTGAAGATAAAAGCTCCAATCAATATCACGCTCAATTAAATCTTTTGCTTTATTTGTTTCAACTGAAAGAACCAACCCTCCTTTTCTCAATGAATCATCCCAAACTGACTCAAAAATTTTGATTTTTTTATCATTTATTGATTGAATCAATTTGAAAGTATCATCTTCTGATTTGCCGACCAAAACAATAAATTCATCACAGACAGGTAAAATTGATTTGATAGATTCAACTACAGGATAATCGAATTTAACAGCATTCCTAACAATCGTAAAGCCTGCAACTTTCATTTTTTTTTAATTAATTCGGATAACAATAGTCCGATTTTTAGTTCGTTTAAAGCTACGTAAAATTTTTTAATTTGCAAATGTTAAAATTATCAAAAAAAATCGAATACGGCATACAGGCCTTACAATATATGGCTAATAATTCTGGATCTGTGATTTCAGCAAAAGAAATATCTGAGCAATTAAATATACCGTATGAATTTTTATCAAAAACTTTGCAGATTTTAAATAAAAACGGAATCATTATTTCTCAGCAAGGAATTAAAGGCGGTTACATACTCGCTCGAGATCCTAAGTCAACGACAGTAGCGGAGATCATAAAAGCACTCGAAGAAAACGCAATTATTGTTGATTGTCTTTCCAATGATCAGGAAAATTGCGACAGAATTAATTTTTGCACCATAAAAAATCCCATGAATAAATTGCAGGAAAAAATAAATTTTTTATTAAACAACACAACAATAGCAGAATTTTCAGAAGTTTAAAATTATGAATATGCAGAAAGAACCAATAAATATTGTTGATGAATTGACACAAAGCGATTACAAATATGGCTTTGTAACTGATATTGAACACGAATTAGCCCCCAAAGGTTTAAACGAAGATACGATCAGGTTTATATCAGCAAAAAAGCACGAACCTGAATTTATGCTTGAATGGAGACTTAAAGCTTTTCGATTTTGGCAGCAAATGAAGGAGCCAAAGTGGGCTAATGTTAAATTTCCACCGATTGATTACCAGGATGCTTATTACTATGCAGCCCCTAAACAGTCAGCTAATAAACCTAAATCATTGGATGAAATTGATCCTGAAATTCGTCGAACTTTTGAAAAACTCGGTATTCCTTTAACTGAGCAACAAAGACTTGCAGGTATTGCTGTTGATGCTGTTATGGATAGTGTTTCGGTTGCAACCACTTTTAAAGAAAAGTTGAGCGAACTTGGGATAATTTTTTGTTCTATGAGTGAAGCTATAAGAGAACATCCTGACCTCGTTAAAAAATATATCGGTTCTGTAGTTCCATATACTGATAATTATTTCGCGGCGCTAAACTCAGCTGTTTTCAGCGATGGGTCTTTTTGTTACATTCCAAAAGGTGTCAAATGTCCGCTTGAACTGTCCACATATTTCAGAATTAATGCCTCAGAAACAGGGCAATTCGAAAGAACTCTGATTATTGCGGATGAAGGCAGCTATGTTAGCTATCTTGAAGGTTGCACAGCACCAATCAGAGATGAAAATCAGCTTCACGCTGCAGTTGTCGAACTGATTGCTCATAAAGATGCCGAAATAAAATATTCAACCGTTCAGAACTGGTATCCCGGCGATAAAGAAGGAAAAGGCGGAATTTATAACTTCGTAACTAAAAGAGGAATTTGCGAAGGAAACAATTCTAAAATATCCTGGACTCAAGTTGAGACTGGCTCTGCTATTACCTGGAAATACCCAAGCTGTATCCTCAAAGGTGATAATTCAATCGGGGAATTTTATTCAGTAGCTCTGACTAACAATTATCAGCAGGCCGATACAGGAACAAAAATGATACATTTAGGCCAAAACACAAAAAGTAGAATTGTATCGAAGGGCATCTCTGCGGGTAAAAGCCAGAATAGCTACAGAGGTTTGGTAAGCGTTGGTAAAAAAGCAATGAATGCCAGAAACTACTCTCAATGTGATTCTCTTTTGCTTGGCGATAAGTGCGGCGCTCACACTTTCCCTTATATTGAAGTAAAAAATAATACAGCCACTGTTGAGCATGAGGCTACAACTTCAAAAATTTCAGAAGATATACTATTTTACTGCAATCAAAGAGGAATATCGACCGAAGATGCAATAGGGTTAATTGTCAATGGTTTCAGCCGGGAAGTGCTTAATCAACTTCCAATGGAATTCGCTGTTGAAGCTCAAAGATTATTAGCCATTAGCCTTGAAGGAAGCGTCGGTTAATTTTTTAAATTTTTTAAGAAGGTTATTATGTCATTATTGAAAATTGATAACTTAAAAGTAAACATCAATGGTAAAGAAATTCTTAAAGGATTAAGCCTTGAAGTTAATCGTGGCGAAATCCATGCAATCATGGGACCAAATGGTTCTGGTAAAAGCACGCTTGCAGGCGTTCTCGCCGGCAAAGAAGATTATGAAATTGTCGAGGGAACAATTGAATTTGATGGAAGAAATATTTTTGAAATGTCTCCAGAAGACAGAGCTCGTGAAGGTCTGTTTCTTGCATTTCAATACCCTATTGAAATTCCTTGTGTCAGTAACGCAAGTTTTATGAAAACCGCAGTTAACGAAATTCGCAAATATAGAAACCAAGAACCCTTAGATGCTATGGATTTCCTTAGAATTATGAAGGAAAAGGCTAAATTAGTCGAAATGGATCAATCATTCTTAAATCGTTCAGTTAATCAAGGATTCTCTGGTGGCGAGAAAAAAAGAAACGAAATTTTTCAACTTGCTATGCTTGAGCCCAAACTCGCTATACTCGATGAAACTGATTCAGGACTTGACATAGATGCTCTGAAAATTGTTTCCAACGGTGTCAACAAGGTCAGGAATACCGAAAATGCATTCGTTGTTATTACCCACTACCAAAGGCTCTTGAATTATATTGTTCCCGACTTTGTTCATGTTCTATTCGACGGGAAACTGGTAGTCTCTGGAGGAAAAGAATTAGCTTTTGAACTTGAAGAAAGGGGCTATGACTGGATTAAAAAACAATATAACAGTGTTTTAGTTTAATACATATATCACTATGGCAATAAAAGAAAAAATAACAGATTATTTTGATAAATATGCTCAATCACTCAATGGTGAAAAAAATTCTTATTTATTCTCTCTAAGAAAAAAATCAATAAAGAATTTCCAAGAATTAGGTATTCCAACTTTAAAAAATGAAGAATGGAAATATACGAAACTTAATTTTTTAAACAATATTGATTTCGAAATAAGTCATTCCTCAATTGAGGGTTTGCCTAACAACATTAATATTTCAGACTATTTCATTGATAACTTCGAGGGTGATATTTTAGTCTTTATTAATGGTTTCTTTGAAGAAAAATACTCAAGAATAATTGAAAACAAAGGCAAAATAATCATTTCATCGCTGAATGATGCTAAAATAAAACATTCCGATACTATCGAAATGTATTTGACTAAATATACCGACGAAAACAGCAATCCTTTTACTGCCTTAAACACAGCTTTAGCCAATGATGGTGCAGTTTTAATAATTCCCTCAAATTTTGATTCTGAGGTGCCAATTCATTTGTTAAATATTAATCTACCACTTGACTTTAATTTATTAACCAACACCAGAAATTTAGTGATTTTTGAAAAAAATGCTACAGCTCAACTGATCGAAACAAGTTATTCTATTGGAGAGATGGCTTCATTTCATAATTCAGTTACTGAAATTTATCTAAAGGAAAATTCTGAACTTCACTACAACAAATTTCAAAACGACAGTCAAAAATCTTATTATATTGGTTCCACACAAATCCATCAGGAAAAAAATTCACGGTTGTTCTCAACAACAATTTCTCTTGGTGGTAAATTTATCAGGAACAATCTAAATTCGATTCTTGATGGTGAACAATCCGAAGCACACTTTAACGGCTTGTATTTTATCGGAAATGAGGACTTTATTGATAATCATACATTGGTTGATCATGCAAAGCCATATTGCGACAGTAAAGAAAATTATAAAGGTATAATCGATGATAAAGCTACTGCTGTATTTAATGGAAAAATTATGGTCAGGCAGAAAGCTCAAAAAACAAATGCTTATCAGTCAAACAAAAATATTTTGTTAAGCGAGGAAGCAACAATAAACACTAAACCACAGCTCGAAATATTTGCCGATGATGTTAAATGCTCTCACGGTGCTACCTCGGGCTACCTTGATAAAGATGCTATATTTTATTTCAGATCTAGAGGAATTGATGAGAATACAGCACAATCCTACTTGTTGAACTCATTCTCTTCCGATATAATTGAATCAGTTAGAAATAATGCATTGCGCGACTTAATTAAAACTAAAGTTGCAAAAAAATTATCTATGAATGATTTATATTTTTGTTCTATTCTTGAATCAAACAAAATTTAAGGTGATATTTTGGAAAATCTGTTTATTGATATAAGCGAAAAAAAAGTTTTTGAAGTTGAAAAAATTCGCAAAGATTTTCCAATTTTGAGCAGGCTTATCCATGGCAAAAATCTTGTATATTTTGATAATGCCGCAACAACTCAGAAACCAAGACAGGTTATTGATTCAATACAAAATTATTACGTCAATTTAAACTCCAATATTCATCGTGGAGTTCATTACCTGAGCGAAGCAGCTACCAAAGAATATGAATGTACCAGAAAAATCATACAAAATTTTATTAATGCCAAACATTTGGAAGAGATTATTTACACAAGAGGCACAACCGAATCAATTAACCTTGTTGCAAGCTCTTACGGTTTCGCAAACTTCAAAAAAGATGATGAAATCTTAATCTCTGCAATGGAACATCATTCAAACATAGTTCCATGGCAAATTATTTGTCAACACACCGGGGCTAAACTAAAAGTCATTCCTATGAATGATGATGGAGAAATAATTCTTGAAGAATTTGATAATATGCTCAATGAAAAAACTAAATTTGTTTCTGTTGTTCATGTATCGAATTCATTAGGCACTATCAACCCAATAAAATACATTATTGACAAGGCTCATAATTTTAATATACCAGTAATGGTTGATGCTGCGCAATCAATACAACATTTAAAAATTGATGTTCAGCAATTGGATTGCGATTTTCTGGCTTTCAGCGGTCACAAAATTTACGGTCCAACAGGAATTGGAATACTTTATGGAAAGAAAAAGTATTTGATCGAAATGCCTCCCTACCAAGGTGGCGGTGATATGATTATGTCGGTCAGTTTCGAAAAAACAATTTATAATGAATTGCCATACAAGTTCGAAGCCGGAACACCCAACATTGCAGGAGTTATCGGATTAGGTGTTGCAATTAGATACATTAATAACATTGGCATTGAAGCAATTAATAACTTTGAAAATGAACTTTTGTCTTATGCAACAAATCTTTTGTCAGATATGAAGGGATTAAAAATTATTGGCACAGCTAAAGACAAAACTAGTGTAATTTCGTTCATCATAGACAATGCCCATCCCCATGATGTTGGCACAATATTGGACCGAGACGGGGTCGCAGTTAGGACAGGTCATCATTGCACTGAGCCTGTTATGAGAAGATTCAACATACCTGCTACAACAAGAGCGTCTTTTTCTTTTTACAATACTTTTTATGAAATCGACGTTTTAGCAAAGTCTTTAAAAAAAGTTATAAATCTTTTTAACTAAAATTATGATAAGTGAATTAGACGAACTATATAAACAGGTTATACTCGACCACAATAAAAACCCAAGAAACTTTGGTGTTCTTGAAAACCCTACAAGTCATGCAAAAGGGCATAATCCATTATGCGGTGACCAATTAGACTTGTACTTGGTAATTGAAGATGGAATAATTAAAGATGTAAAATTCAACGGGTCAGGTTGTGCAATTTCTAAGGCATCAGCTTCCATAATGACTTCAATCATTAAAGGTAAAACAATTGAAGAAGCAAAACAACTTTTTGAACATTTTCACAACCTTGTTACAAGTGATCCTGAAGCAGAAATCGATGTTTCAGATTTGGGAAAACTTGAGGTTTTCTGTGGCGTCCGTGAGTTCCCCTCAAGAATAAAATGTGCCTCTCTGCCCTGGCATACTCTTGCTCAAGCACTTAACGAAAACGGCTATTCTGATTTAATATCCACGGAAGTATGAAATGTCAAACAATAATAATTTAGAAATACTAAAAGAACAAGTAGTAAATGTCATAAAAACGATTTATGATCCGGAAATCCCCGTTAACATCTGGGAGCTTGGATTGATTTACGATATTCAAATCACAGAAAATAACGAAGTTGTTGTTCTTATGACCCTAACTGCCCCAAATTGTCCCGAAGCCGAGGGTCTTCCCGCTGAAGTTGAAGAAAATATAAAAATGATTCCCGAAGTTAAAAATGCCAAAGTTTTATTAACATTCGACCCACCTTGGGATAAGAGCCGTTTGAGCGATTTGGCTCGATTTGAATTAGGTTTGTATTAATCAATGAATGGAGTTTCAGCTTATAATGTCTTCTCATATCTTAAAAATTAAAAAGTTAATTAAAGAAACCGATAAAGCTATTTCTATCAGCTTTGATATACCAATAGAATTAAAATCTGTTTTTAATTATAAACCAGGTCAATTTCTTACTCTAAAACCTGAAATAAATGGAAAAACTTACAAAAGAGCTTATTCCATATCAAGCTCACCAAATGTTGACGAAGATTTAACCATAACTATCAAAGCTATTGATGGTGGATTTGTCTCAAATCACTTAGTAAATAATTTGCACCCGGATGACTTTATGCAGGTGCAGTCTCCCGCTGGTAAATTTACTTTTGATTTCAAACCAGAAAATCAAAATCAATATGTTTTTTTTGCCGGAGGTAGTGGTATTACTCCAGTTATGTCATTAATAAAATCAGCCTTAACACTTGAACCAAAATCAAGAATTTCACTTTTTTATTCTAATCGGGACGAAAATTCTATTATTTTCAAGCAACAAATTGAATACTTGGAAAAAAAATATTATGATAGATTCAAAATTGTTCATATTTTAAGCAGGGCTTCTGATGACTGGATTGGATTTAGAGGTAGAATTGACAAAAACAGAGCATTGGCTTTAATTAATGATTTTATTCAGAACCCAAAATCAAACACAACTCATTATTTTCTCTGTGGTCATCAGGGAATGATGAATGAAATAATGGAGTGTTTTGATATTTTAAAGATTAGTAAAAATAACATACATAAAGAATCTTTTAACAAGCTAAACGTCAATGGTTTTGATAGTAATAACTATATAAATGTGAGTCCAAATAACAAACAGATAGTTAGAAAAAAGATAAAAATCAAAATTTATAGTGAAACATTTGATTTATTCGTTGAACCAGATGAAACTATCCTTACAGCGGCTCTAAGGGAAAACCTTGATCCCCCTTTTAGCTGTCAGATAGGGGCTTGTGCATCTTGCCGGGCAAAATTGGTTTCAGGCAAAGTTATTATGGACGAAAGAGATGCTTTAACAGAGGATGAAATTGAACAAGGTTATATTTTAACTTGTCAATCTCATCCTGTCACTGATGATGTTGTTGTAGATTATGACGATTAATTTTTTTTGTTTAATTATTTTAAGGATTTAAATGTCAGATATTTTAGAAACAATAGATATTGATTTCGTAAGAATTCCTACTGAAATTGAAGGCTCAACTTCAGAAGACGATATAATTATAACTCATAAAGCCATTGAAGTTATAAATACAATCAGGGCTCAAAATAATATTCCTGAGAATTTCTATCTTAGAATTGCTACCCGTGGAGGTGGTTGCTCGGGAATGTCTTATAATTTAGGATTTGATTCTGAACTTGACGAAATGGACAGAACCTACAATGCAGGAAATCTTAAATTAGTTATTGATGCCAAAAGCCTGTTCTATTTGATGGGCGTTACGCTCGATTACACTGAAGGACCACATGGCAGTGGATTTATCTTTAACAATCCCAATAATATGCCAACTTGTGGTTGCAATGGCTAATTCCAAATTTTTGAAATTAAATAACTTTTTTCACAATAGGAGGGTTTAATATGAAATTTGAACTTCCAGAGCTTCCTTTTCCAAAGGATTCACTAAAACCACATATATCCGAAGAAACATTCGATTATCACCACGGCAAGCATCATGCCGCTTATGTCAATAATTTAAACAATCTTATTCCCGGAACGGAATTTGAAAACATGGGTTTGGAAGAAATTATAAAAAAATCACAAGGCGGAATCTTCAATAATGCTGCTCAAGTGTGGAATCACACTTTTTTCTGGCATTGTCTATCTCCTAACAGCGGCGGTACACCATCCGGCAAGGTGATGGAAGAATTAACAAAAAACTTTGGTTCATTTGATAAATTTAAAGATGATTTTTCAAAAGCAGCTGCAACTCTTTTTGGCTCTGGTTGGGCCTGGCTTGTCAAAAATACCGATGGCAGTCTTGAAATTGTTCAAACAAGCAACGCTGGAACTCCTTTGACAACTGAAAAGAAACCAATCTTAACTTTGGATGTTTGGGAACACGCTTATTACATTGATTATAGAAATGCCAGACCAAAATTCATTGAAATGTTCTGGGAAATAGTCAATTGGGATCATGTACTGAAAAATCTATAATTACATTCACATGGTTTCAAAGTTAAAACGATAATTAAATCTGAACACTTCTAAACGCAGTGAAGAATCGCTCTGAATTAAAACGAATAATTAAATTCAGTTTCTTCACTGTTTTTTTTTGGCTACAAATAATTTCCTTTTCACTTTCTTATTGATCTTCAATAAAAAGTTCTGAATATTCACAAAAAAAAGATTTAAAATGTCGTTAAAATCAATCCTGATTTTACCTTTTTTCACAAAAACAGAATCGCTTTTTGTCTTATACCAGATATAATAATCATTAGCTTCCATCCAATGTTTTATTTCATTATAAAATGGATTTTTATATAAACCACCGTGTGTTTCAATTGAAATGACTGTAGGTCTGCTTTTCATATATTTCAGTACATACCATTCACAGCCTTCTATATCTATTGAAATCAAATCAATATCGCCGTCATCAATTTTATCAAAAGTGACTGATTTTACCTTGATTTTATTTAACTGATTTAATTTAATATTATCATTAATTTTAGCAGGTGAAGTGTCTAAATTTGCTACAAATGAGGAAGCACCGCTTCTAACAAGTTCGATATTTCCTTCATAGTCAAATATAGCACACTCATATAAAGTGTAATTTTTATTGTTTTTAAAATGATTTAATATCAAATTAGCAACATCGGGATCAGCTTCAACAAGGATAGACGGAGTACCATTCAAAACATACTCATTGATTAATGATGTTTCAGGATGAAAAACACCAACCTCTGCAACTTTATTTGGGAAGAAACCTTTCTTGTTCAGCCGATGATACAACGAAATTTCTTTCATTAACAAAACAAGCTAAATTTCTAATTCAATAAGAATTTGATTCTTGGCAACAACCTCATCAATGTTAACCTTAATGTTTTTAACTTTTGCATTGATGGGTGCAACAATATCATTTTTCATTTTCATAGCCTCGAGAACAAGAAGTTTGTCCCCCCTAAAGACATTTTGCCCCTCAGATACATAAATTTTTCTGACGGTTCCGGGTATAAAAGCACTTACAATAGAATTATCTTTTGGTTGATAATGCTTTTTAATCGAATATTTTTTATTTATTCTTGTTTTATAGACAGTATCCTCAATTATCAGTTCATTAAAATTATTTAAATCATCCATATTTACCTCGAAAAATCTTAAAATGGAGGGATCCCGTGCTTTTTATATGGCATATCCTCTTTTTTGTTTTTTGCAATAAGTAAAGAATGTAATACAAATTCCCTTGTTTCAAGTGGATTAATCACAGCATCAATGTAACCATTTGCAGCAGCTCTGTATGGATTGGCAAATTTTTGTTTATATTCTTCTACTTTTTGTTTTCTTACTTCGTCAGGATTTTGAGCTTCAGCTATTTCCTGTCGGAAAATAATATTAGCTGCTCCTTCGGGTCCCATAACGGCTATTTCGGCAGTAGGCCAAGCAAATACAAAATCAGAGCCAAGATGTCTTGAACACATAGCAATATATCCACCACCATAGGCTTTTCTTAGTATAACAGTGATTTTGGGAACCGTTGCTTCACTATAAGCATATAACACTTTCGCACCATGGCGGATAACTCCAGAGTGTTCTTGATCAATGCCAGGCAAATATCCGGGAATATCAACCAGTGTTAAAAGAGGAATATTAAATGCATCACAAAATCTTATAAATCTAGCCGCTTTATCAGATGAATCAACGTCAAGTACACCAGCAAGAACATTCGGCTGATTGCCGATAATTCCAACTGTTTCACCGTTAAACCTGCAAAAGCCCACAACAATATTAGCCGCAAAATACTGATGAACTTCAAAAAAGTCAGAGTCGTCGCAAATAGCTCTGATTATATCTCTAATGTCATATGGTTCAGTTGATTCAGAAGGAATGATTTTGTTAATATCAAAATTTGATCTTGGAGGTTTTGCTGGAAAAACATCTGCTTTTTTTCGATTATTCCAGGGGATAAAAGTAACAAGTTTTTTTATTTGTTCGAAACATTCCTGCTCTGATTCAGCAAAGAAATGAGCATTCCCGGAAATTTCGGATTGTATTCTTGCCCCACCAAGTTCTTCCATTGAAATTTCCTCTCCGAGAACTGTTTTAATGACTTCCGGACCAGTAATGAACATTTTTGAAATCTTATCTACAACAAAAACGAAGTCTGTCAAAGCCGGGGAATAAACCGCTCCACCGGCACATGGACCTAAAATGACTGATATTTGAGGTATAACTCCCGAAGCCCTTGTGTTCCTGAAAAAAATCTCTCCATAACCAGCAAGCGAATTTACTCCTTCCTGGATCCTTGCACCCCCCGAATCATTTATACCAATTAGCGGAATACCAAGCTTCAAAGCATGATCCATGATTTTTGTGATTTTTCTGGCATGAGCTATGCCTAGTGAACCGCCAGCAACGGTAAAATCCTGTGCATAAATACAAACAGGGAAGCCGAAAATTGTGCCAGTTCCAGTTATTACACCATCACCGGGAAGATACTTTTTATCCATTCCAAAATCTTCTGCTTTATGCTCAACAAACATATCGTATTCATAGAAAGAATTTGGATCTAAGATTGATTGAATTCTCTGTCTGGCTGTCATTTTGCCCATATCTATCTGCTTTTTTACGGCTTTTTCGCCACCTCCAGCCTCTATCTTTTCTTTTCTCTTAAATAGATCTGCTATACTTTGAAATATTGACATAATTTTTTCTTATTAAAATATAGAAATATATTCAACTCAAAAATACAAATCAATTAATTATAAAAAAACTTATTTAAAGAATTGGTTAATTTTATTTATCGCTGATCAAGACATTATTAAATATACTTCGATTATTGTCAAATGCACTTTTTTTATTATTTTTGAACGGTTTAACAATTTTTTTTATCTATGTTATATAATCAACCCGTTGTTCCTTTCAAATTGAAGGACATTTATCATGGTCTTGCCGAAAGCGAAGGGCTTATCAAAGTAGATAAAGATTCTCTTATATTTGAATTTCAAACTAAAGATAATATTATTGGTGTAATAAAATCTGATGTTAAAATTGTTAAAATACCTTTGAAGGATGTTAGTTCCATTGCAATAAAAAAAAATATTTTCTATTCCAAGCTTATCATTACTTTTGCCAGCCTAACATCCACAAAAAACCTCCCCGGCGGTGCCCAAAGAGAATTAACATTAAGCATTGAGAAAAAAAATCGGGATGAATGTGTCTATTTTGTTTCGCAGGTTAATGTCCTGCTCGCTGAACTTAAATTGAGAGACATTGAAAAAAATCAATATGACTAAATATTCTCTGTTAGATTTCAATAATTTTGCAATAATCCAAACTGCTTTCTTAGGCGATGTAACGCTATCTCTCTACTTAGTTCAAGCATTAAGAAATTTACATAAAACTGCAAACATAACTTTTGTAACAACCCCTTTGGGAAGTTCCGTTTCATCGGTTTGTAAATCTATTGATAACATAATTACATATGACAAATATGGCTTACAAAAAGGGTTAAACGGCATAAAAAGAGTCAGCAATTTATTAATCGAGAGAAAAATTGATTGTATAATCGCCCCCCATCGATCATTTAGAACAACATTATTAACTTTTCTTTCTAAACCTAAATTTTCGGTTGCTTTCAATCGAAATTCATTATCTTTTTTTTATTCCAAAAGAGTAAAGTATCATAAACATTATCACGAAATTGATAGAAATCTGTCATTATTGAAAGCTTTCGAAGATACAAAAAAAAACTTTGTATTGAATATAAATATTGAATTGGAAATTCATCCGGCTGATAAAAATTATATAGAAAACAAACTAAATTTGCTTGATATTCAGGATGATCACATTTTAATCGCTGTAGCACCTGGCTCTGTCTGGAAAACCAAAAGATGGCTCGAAGGTCATTTCATTGAGTTGATTAGTATGTTTAACTTTAATGGTTTTAAACCGGTTCTATTAGGCAGTAAAGAGGATTATGAAATATGTAAAAGAATTTCTGATAATACTGATGGAATTAATTTTGCAGGTGAATTGACAATTCCTCAGGTGATTTATTTATTATCAAAAACAAATCTGCTTGTAACAAATGACAGTGCTCCGACTCATTTTGCTGGACTGGTGAATTGCCCTACTTTGACAATTTATGGACCAACTTCTCCAATCTTTGGTTTCTATCCAAGAGGTAAACATGATAAATCAATTCAAATTGATAATCTGAAATGTAAGCCTTGCTCGGTGCATGGAAGTGATGATTGTCCAATTAAAACTCACTCTTGTATGAGAGATTTAAAGCCTAATTTAGTCTTTGAAAATGCTATTGATATCCTAAAAAATGCAGATTATTCAAAATCAAATGACAAATAATAAAGAAAAAATATATTGCTATCATTGTGGTGATGAGTGTGTGAACGAGATAATATCTCAAGACGATAAACATTTCTGCTGCAATGGCTGTCTCTTCGTTTATAACATTCTTTCGAACAAAGGAATGACCGACTTTTATGAAAAAATTGAAGGGAAAGCTTTAACCCCCAAGAAATTTGACCCAAATGAATTCGAATTCCTTGAAGACAAAAAAATTATCGAAGCTTTACTTGACTATTCAATTAATGGAAAAGCAAAAGTTACTTTTTATATCCCGGAAATTTATTGTAGTGCTTGTATTTGGCTTCTGGAAAATTTGCATAAATTTGATAACGGAATTATTGAATCAAGAGTTAATTTCCCCAAAAAAGAAATTACTGTTGTTTTTGCAGAGTCAATTACAAATCTTCGAAAAATTGTTGAACTTTTGAACAATTTAGGCTATTCCCCTAAACTTAATTTAGCAGATGTAGATAAAAAAAGATCTTTCTCAGTAAATAAAGCTCTTATTATCAAGCTGGGAGTTGCCGGATTTGCTTTTGGGAATGTTATGTTATTAGCTTTTCCCGCATATTTTTCAGGGAATAATCTCGATCAAAATATATCAGTAGCTATTGGAATCCTCAATTTAATTCTATCTCTTGCTGTTTTATATTCAGCAAGCGATTACTTCAAATCTGCATTCAGAGCAATAAAACTAAAAAATATCAATATTGATATTCCTATAAGCTTAGGCATTATAGTCCTTTTCCTTAGAAGTTTATACGAAATTCTCACAGATGCCGGTCCAGGATATATTGATTCAATGGCAGGTTTAGTTTTTTTTCTTTTAATTGGAAAAGTTTTTCAACAAAAGACTTTTCATACTATCTCCTTTGATAGAGATTTTAAATCTTTCCTGCCTTTATCAACAATTAAAATCGAAGGTAACGAGCAAATTTTTATACCTCTGAGCCAAATTAAATCCGGAGATACCCTTAAAATCAGAAATAACGAGATAATTCCAGTTGACTCAGTATTGAAAAACGATCTGGCTTTGATTGACTATAGCTTTGTTACGGGGGAATCAAATCCAGTTGAAATACTCAAAGGTCAAAAAATTTACTCTGGCGGTAAGGTGATTGGTCAGAATATAATAGTTGATGCTATTAAAGATTTTAATCAGAGCTATTTGACAAATCTTTGGAATGATTATTCAGAAATCAAATCGAGAGACAGCTACATTTCCAAAGCCACAGATAACCTTGCTAAATACTTTACAATAATAATTATTCTAATTGCTGTTTCCGCTTTTATTTTTTGGTTACAATCAGATATCACAACCGCTTTCAACGCTTTTACGGCAGTATTACTTGTAGCATGTCCCTGTGCTATTGCTCTAACAACTCCTTTTACTTATGGAACTGCTTTAAGAATTTTTGCAAAGAATAATTTCTTTTTAAAAAATTCTAACATTGTTGAATATCTTACTAAACCAAAAACGATAGTTTTTGATAAGACAGGCACTTTAACCAAGATGACCGATAATAAGATTCGTTTTATCGGGAAAGAACTTGATTCCTTCTCAAAAAAAATCATCAAAACGGCTGTCCAAAACTCGGTTCATCCTTTAAGCTCTGCAATTAACAATTACCTAAAAGATTATGAAACCTTGAACACTAAATTCTACGATGAAATTATTGGAAACGGCATTTATGCAGTTGTCGAAGGCAACGATATAAGGGTGGGCAAATTAGACTGGGTTCAATCAAGAATTCATAATTTTGATAAAATTCAATTAACCGGGATTAATAAGTTCGGGTCTGATTTTTCAGTAAAAAATTTTTCTTACGATACCTATACGGATAAATATCAAAAAGAAGAATTCAACGGGAATTATGAGTCAACAGTTTTCGTTTCAATCAATAATGAAATGATAGGTCATTTTCAGATTGTCCCGGAATTTAGAGAAAACTTACGACAAACTTTGGAAGAATTATCCAAAAATTATAAGATTTCTATATTGACAGGAGATAAAGAAAAATCAAATACCATAATAAATCAGTATATTCCCAAAAATATCGAAATTTATTATAATCAGATGCCTGAAGAAAAGGTTAACTATATTAACAATTTGAATAAAAAAGGCATACCCAACATAATGATTGGTGATGGACTCAACGATGCTGGTGCTTTGAAAGCCGCTTATCTTGGAATTGCTGTTACAGAAAAAACAACAAATTTCACCCCAGGTTCAGATGCAATAATTTCCGGTGAAATAATAAACAAAATTCCAGTATTTTTAAAATTGGCAAAACATTCGATGAGGATTGTTTATGTTAGTTTTCTGATCTCTGCTATATATAACATGATAGGTATTAGTTATGCAGTTACAGGGCTATTAACTCCAGTTATAGCTGCAATATTAATGCCTATTAGTTCTATAAGTGTTGTTCTATTTACTGTTTTAGGTGTTAATTTTTCTGGGAAAAAATTAAAATTGATATGAAAATTTGGAAATTTTATTTTAATTTTAAATGAACTGAGTTTCAGATTTTTTTTAATTTGATAAATTTTGATGTTTGTAATAGTTATATTAATGATAGCAAGTTTAATAATTGCTATAATATTTGTAATTTTTTTTGTTTGGGCAGTCAAAACAGACCAATACGAAGACACTTATACACCCTCTATCAGAATATTACAAGACAATAATTTTATAAAGAATAAAGAACGGTAATAAAATATGAACCCAGAAAATACACACTATGAACAACCACAACTTGAAAAATTTGAATACGATAATACTATCGTATTAAAATTCTTTTTTGCAACAGTAATTTTCGGCATCATTGGAATGCTCGTCGGCTTAATAATAGCAATTGAATTATATTATCCTGATTTGAGTCTTAGTTTGCCTTTTCTTTCATTTGGAAGATTAAGACCATTACACACAAATGCTGTTATATTTGCTTTCGTGGGAAATTGTATATTTGCAGGAGTTTACTACTCACTACAAAGGTTATGCAAAACAAGAATGTTCAGTGATTTGTTGAGTAACATACATTTTTGGGGCTGGCAATTAATAATTCTTGGGGCGGCAATAACTTACCCTTTAGGTATAACGACAAGTAAAGAATATGCTGAGTTGGAATGGCCTCTCGATATAGCTGTTGCTATTGTCTGGATTGTCTTTGGAATAAATATGTTTGCCACTATAATAAAAAGGCGAGAAAGACATATGTACGTAGCAATTTGGTTTTATATTGCTTCCTGGGTTGCTGTTACTGTTCTTCACGTATTTAATTCTTTAGCAATACCTGTTTCATTATTTAAGAGCTATTCTGTTTATGCCGGTGTTCAGGACGCTTTAGTTCAATGGTGGTATGGTCATAACGCCGTTGCTTTCTTTTTGACAACCCCTTATCTTGGTTTAATGTATTATTATCTGCCCAAAGCAGCCGATAGGCCTGTTTATTCATATCGTTTATCAATAATACATTTTTGGGCTCTTGTCTTTTTGTATATCTGGGCAGGACCTCACCATTTATTATATTCATCATTGCCCGACTGGGCACAATCACTTGGAACCGTTTTTTCCGTTATGCTTATCGCTCCTTCCTGGGGGGGAATGCTTAATGGTTTACTGACCTTGAGAGGCGCATGGGATAAAGTCCGGGAAGATCCAATTCTTAAATTTATGGTTGTTGCCGTTACGGCTTATGGTATGTCCACTCTCGAGGGACCAATACTATCAATTAAATCCGTAAATGCCCTCTCCCATTTTACTGATTGGACGATCACACATGCACACGTCGGTGCATTGGGTTGGAATGGTTTTTTAACTTTTGGAATTTTTTACTGGCTCATACCAAGAATGTTTAGAACAGTATTGTTTTCGAAAAAGATGGCTAATGCTCATTTTTGGATAGGTTTTATTGGTATTCTTGTCTATGCCGTGCCATTATATTGGGCTGGAATTACTCAAGGCTTAATGTGGCAACAATTCACACCCGAAGGTGCAATGCAATATCCCAATTTTCTTGAGACAGTAACCAAAATTGTCCCTATGTATGTTCTTAGGTCTGTTGGCGGATTATTATATTTGACGGGCATTATTTTATTCTTTTATAATATTATAAGAACAATGATGCAGGGTCAATTCGTGAAAAATGAATCTGCACAGGCAGCACCTTTAGCAACTCAATATAATGTGAAAGGCGAAAAACGTCATCGTTGGCTTGAAAGAAAGCCTATACCTTTCCTTATAGCTACAATTATCGTTGTAGTTATTGGTGGAGCAGTTGAAATCATTCCAATGATTATCATCAAATCAAATGTTCCAACAATTACAAGCGTTCAGCCATATTCACCGCTTGAATTATTAGGTAGAGATATCTACGTCAGGGAAGGTTGTTATACATGCCACTCTCAATTAATACGCCCATTCAGGCACGAAACAGAAAGATACGGAGAATATTCAAAATCTGGTGAATATGTTTATGATCATCCTTTTCAGTGGGGCTCAAAAAGAACCGGACCGGATTTGCATCGTGTTGGAGGAAAATACCCAAACGGATGGCACTTTAATCATATGAAAGAGCCTGAAAGCGTCTCTCCTGGATCTATAATGCCTAAATATCCCTGGCTATATTCTGATAATTATGATGTATCTTTACTCTCCAAGAAAATTGAGGTTATGAAAATACTTGGTGTTCCCTATCCAAAAAATTATGAAGACAGAGCATTGCAAGACTTAAAAACTCAAGCTGAATTCATCACTAACGATTTGAACTCTGCCGGCTTCGATGCAAAACCTGATAAAGAGATAATTGCTTTAATTGCTTATTTGCAAAGACTTGGCACAGATATAAAAGTTAAATAATTATGTTCAAAGAAATATTAAAAAATACTCCCTTGAATGGCATTTATGCAATAATAGTAATGATTTTATTTATCATTGCCTTTATTTTAATTGTTATTTACACTTTCAAAATAAACAAGAAAGATATCGATTATTTTAAAAGTTTACCATTAGAAAATAAAACTACAAATGAACCTTTCGGAGGAAAAAATGTCAGAAAATAATATAGAAGAACTCAAATCACCGAAACAACAATTAAAACAAAAAGATGTTCTCACTGATCACTCTTACGATGGAATCAAAGAATATGATAATCCATTACCCGGTTGGTGGCTTTATTTATTCTATTTTACAATTGCATGGTCAGTTATTTATATGTTTTATTACCATTTCACAAACC
>CALHRB010000220.1 GCA_938038165.1 Candidatus Kapaibacterium sp.
TAAGATTATATCGTCTCCAATGGAGACATTCAACTTTGCTGACATTCTTTTGCTTATTACAATTTCCTTTGAGGAATTATCAGAAAATTGGAAATTTCCTGAAATCAAATTTGATTTGATATTTGTAATGTCATTATCAAATTCATAACCCCTTATAAGAACTGCCTCAAGGGTGTTTTTGAATTTAATTAAACCTTGTCTTTCCAACACTGGAGCTATAGATCTAACTGCTGGAATATTTGATTTGATATTTGATATCAGGTTATCGGAGTTATTTATTAATTTTCTTTCAAAGGCGTTAACTGTGATATGTGAATTAAATTTTACAGCGTTTTCATAAAGTGCCTTTTCAAAGCCTTCGAGGACTGACAAAGAAATTATAAGAGCCATACTGCCCAAAGTAACACTAACAAGAGCAACTATTCTGACAAATCCAAGAAAAGCGCTATCCTCTGAGGGTTTTGCCAATCTTTTCGAAATAAAATTATATACCTTTAAATCCATCTATGCAAATTAATAATAAGATTTGAATTTCATTTATTTCATATTTATGAATTCATCAAACTTGTAATTAAAACAAATTTTATATTTTAAAAGAAATAAAAATAAAAAATGCTAAAAAATGTAATTACTGAAAAGTTTAGCATCAATATTTAGAATTTAAATACGTAAATTATAATCTTTTTTGAACTTTAATCTAAATCAGAGGTAAAAATGCGCAAGTGGCGTATTGAAGACTCAATCGAATTGTACAACATAAAAGGTTGGGGACAAAATTACTTTAACATCAATGAAAAAGGGAATGTCGTTGTTACACCATCTGCAAACGGAGTAAAGATTGATTTGAAGGAATTGATTGATGAACTGCAAATCAGAGATGTTTCGCTTCCGGTTTTGCTTAGGTTCCCTGACATTCTTGACAATAGGATTGAGACAATTTCAAGTTGTTTTGAAAGGGCTTCTAAAGAGTATGGCTTCAAAGGCAGTTACTTTAACATTTATCCAATAAAAGTAAATCAGGTTCGACCGGTCGTTGAAGAAATAATGCGTTATGGGAAGAAATTCAACATTGGTTTAGAAGCCGGCTCAAAACCAGAACTTCACGCTGTTCTTGCGATAACTCAAAACCCCGAGGCACTAATAATTTGTAATGGTTATAAAGACGAAAATTTCATAGAGCTGGCTCTTTTGGCCCAAAAGATGGGCAAAAGAATTTTCTTGGTTGTAGAAAAATTAAATGAACTCCGTCAAATAATAACAATTTCAAAGAGATTAAAAGTTAAGCCAAATATTGGCATCAGAATCAAACTTGCTAGCTCAGGTAGTGGAAAGTGGGAGGAATCAGGCGGTGATCAGAGTAAATTTGGTTTGAATGCAAGCGAGCTTGTCGAGGCAGTTGAAATTGCCCAGTCAAACAAAATATTAGATCAGATTAAATTGATTCATTTTCATTTGGGTAGCCAGATAACTAATATCCGAAAGATTAAAAATGCCTTGCGAGAATGTTCTCAATTTTATGTTCAGATGAAAAAACTTGGATGTAATGTTGAATTTGTTGATATTGGGGGAGGACTTGGAGTTGATTATGATGGGACAAGGTCTTTTTCTCCAAGTAGTATAAACTATACTATTCAGGAATATGTCAATGACGCAATATATATGTTGCAAGACGCCAGCGATAAGAATGATTTGCCACATCCAAATATAATAACTGAATCAGGAAGATCTTTGACGGCACATCATTCTATACTTATCTTTGATGTTCTTGAAACAACAACAATTCCTGAATGGGACTATAATTATAAAATTACCGAAAGTGATCACGAGAACGTTCGGGAACTTTTCTCATTATTAGAAAAATTAACACATACGACAATGTTCGAGACATGGCATGATGCCCAGCAAATAAGGGAGGATTCGCTTGATTTGTTTAATCTTGGAATGGTTGATTTAAAAACACGGGCTTTGATTGAAAGACTATTCTGGAGTATTGCAAGAGAGGTTTATCAATTAAGTCTTGAACTAAAGCATCAACCTGAAGAGTATCGTCCATTATCGAAGATGTTGGCTGATAAATATTTTTGCAATTTTTCCTTGTTTCAGTCATTGCCCGATTCATGGGCTATTGATCAGATTTTTCCGATAATGCCAATTCACCGTTTAAATGAAAAACCTACAAGGGTGGGAACACTTCAGGACATAACCTGTGACTCCGATGGAAAGATTGATAATTTTATTGGAAGTAGAAACTTTTCTCATTATTTGCCTTTACATGATTTCAAAGAGTCTGACTCATATTTTATTGGTGTTTTCCTTGTTGGTGCATATCAAGAGATTCTTGGTGATTTACATAATCTTTTTGGGGATACAAATGCTGTGCATGTCGTAGTTGAAGATAATGAATACAAGATTAAGCAAATCATTGATGGTGAAACCGTCGCAGAAGTTCTTGATTACGTGCAATATAATGCCAAGTCACTTGTCAGAACAATGGAGACCTGGGTTACTGCATCGGTTAAGCAGGGCAAAATAACTGCACAAGAGGGGAAAGAGTTTCTCTCTAACTATCGTTCTGGTCTTTATGGATATACTTATTTAGAATAGAAATTTGCTAAAAAATGAATAATTATACTAAAACAGTTCTTTATGTCGGTATTGGCAATTTTGTTGCTTTCTTGTTGTTCTTGATAGCATATTTTGTTACCAAGGAAATGTGGTACTTGATAGCATCCTTAATAAATTTTATGACCATTTTTGTGGTAATTCTTTTAATTAAGACAATGCAAAACAAATTAAAGTGAATGAGTAATGAATAGTTATTTAAATGAAGATTTTATTCTTCCAAAAATAAGAGAAGATATAGCTTTTGAATTAATTGAACAGGGAGAAGAACAACAAGTCATTTTGTATGACCCCCATGGATATGCCAAACAACCGGTCCAGATACCAATGTCAGTAATACCTCTTTTACAAATGTTAGATGGAACTTTCAGGAAAAGTGATATTGAAAATGCTTTGAAAGACGAGAATAATGATAATATTTCCGATATCATCGAACCAATTTTCAATCTTGTTTTTTTTCTGGACAATCTTGGTTATCTTGAAACCGACAATTATTATAATTTAAAGAATCAATTAGATGAATATCTAAATTCAACAGTAAGAAAACCAGTTTGTGCTGGAAATACATATAGCGACGATCCCAATCACTTAAGAGCTCAATTAAAAGCATTAATGAGCACTCGAAACTCTGATAATATTAAGACAGGTGCAAAAATGATTATAGTGCCTCATATCGATTTCAGAGTTGGAATTGGTGCTTTAAAAACTTATGCTGCTGCATACCACACAATCAAAAATGAAACCCCTGAATTGATTGTTATATTTGGAACCTCACATTATGCATCGAGTGATTATTTAATGTTTACTCGAAAAAATTTCGAAACTCCACTCGGAATCGTCCAAACTGACACAGATGTGATTGAAAAATTAATTGAATTTAGAAATGCTAATATTAAGATTGACGATTTAGCGCATAAAGATGAGCACTCTATTGAACTTCAACTTGTAATTTTGCAGTATTTGTTTGGTGATAATTTTAAAATTCTCCCAGTTCTTGTTGGTTCTTTTCATAATTTTGTAAACAGCGACTTACTTCCAAAAGATGATGACCATTTCAATAATCTAATTAACAACTTAAAAGAAGCCATTGAAAAAAACGGCAAGAAGACTATTTACATAGCAAGCGTAGATTTTGCTCATATCGGTCGGAAATTTGGAGATGATTTCGATGCTGACACCGAACTTGATATTTTAAAAGAGGAAGATAAAGTTTTAATAAATCATTTGATTAATTTTGAAACTGACGAATTTTTTAAAACTGTGGCTAAAAATAAAGATCGAAGAAAAATATGCGGGCTATCACCAATTTACTCCATTATGCAAATGAACAAATTAAAAGATGGGCAATTCCTTGAATATAGTCAATGGAATGAAACTGAAACTAAATCAGCTGTTTCGTTTGCTAGCCTTGCTTTTTATGAGTAAATTTTGAGCATCATTTTGCTACAATCACTATCTCGGTTCTTCGATTCAAGCGTCGTCCAAATTCAGAATCATTATCAGCAATTGGCTTTCTTTTTCCGTATCCTGTAGTTTGAATTCTGTTTGCTTTTATTCCTTTTTTGAGCAGATAACGTTTCACGCTTTCAGCCCTTTCGAGCGAAAGTCTGTCATTTAGAGCGTGGCTCCCTCTGTTGTCAGTATGCCCTTCGACCAATATTACAACACTTGGTTTATTCTTCATAAATTCTGTAAGAACTTCTAATTCAGGAACGGAATCAGATAAAGCAGCACTGTTTGTTTCATAAAGTAAATTCTCGATTATCAGTTTTCTTCCAAGTTCAATTATTGGAATTGTTTTACGAACAAGTTCTCTCCTTTTGTCACTGAGGAGTGCTATGTTAATTGAATCTGGAATAGCAGGCTTTAAAGTTTTATATTTTATAGCATATAAATTGGTTAATTGTGATGAAAAATTGTCTAAAATGGTTGAAAAAGGATAATCAATATCATAGTTTCTTCCCCGTGTTTTCTCAGAAATCAGTTTGTAATCTTTAAGTTTGGGTGGGGTTATAGTAAATATTCTATAATCATTGTTCACCATTTCTTTGATGATTGTCGAAGTATTGTAAAATGTTTTTCCATCGCCCTGTTCCCCAGCCTGATGGTAGGGAGCATCTGTGATAAGAATACCCACCCTATTAGCTGCCTGTCTGAACTGAATATTTCTTAATTCTCTTAAAGCTTCAAGGGCATTCTCTTTTTCATCACCACCGCCTGATGCTCTGACAGGGTTTAGCCAAGAAAGAAATGAAACCACATTATCTGTCAATTGAAAAGTTTTCTCGACATAATCCGCAAAAAGGATAAGTCCCAAACGATAATCTATTCCACGCCTAATGAGATTCGTGGCAAAATTCGATATATAATTTTTAACGGCATCAATATGTTTTTGCATTGACCCGGTTACATCAATAATAAAAACAAAATCAACAGGGACTCTTTCATTTACTGAAATCTTTTCGACAGAGATGATTTCTCTTTCTTCGTTATTTTCCATTACTTTAAGGCTTCTTGGATAGAGCGTGTCGAGAGGTTCCCCAGTCCTGTTATAGGCTTCAACAATTATTTTTATAATCGGAAATCTTGCTATGTCAACATTTCTTATGGTTATTTCAACATTCGATTCTTTATATTTTACTGTTGCCTCCTGCAAAAGTTGTTTTGCTTTAGTAAGAGTATCTTCGGGAGTTGTTTGAATCGGTTCCTTAGAAAAAATTTTTATGCTAAATAAAATAGAAAATAAAACAAACAAGATTAATTTCGAGTTATTTAAATGCATCCTTTTACAAATCTTATTATTAAAGAAAATTAATGTTTTGAAATAAACGAAAACCCTCTGAGTAATAATATAATCAGAGGGCATATTAAACTATCCGACATTATTTTTAATTTATATTGTCAATCTTAAAACTGGCGAAATCATAAAGAAGTTCTTGGTTTCATATGGTCTCAAACCTCTTAGAGGTGTTGCATGTTTACCTTCGAGATATAGCCAATTACCAAATAAAGGTATATAAATTCTGCTTAATAATATTTGATTTGAATATTGCATACTAAATCCAAAGGGCCAAGTTGATTGACTTCGATATTCCGCTTTAAGGAAAACCCAATCGCCAAGCTCATTCGGTTTATATGTATTTAGTCCTGTCAAACCATTGGGGGTAAGATATTTGTCATTATATAAACCAACTTCCCTGACCTCAGAATAAGAAATACCGACGTCAAATCTTACATAGTGTTCTGGATTCGGTTTATTTTTGTCAATCCACCAGTTGTAAAATACTGTTGCTTGTCCTGTGGAACGAAGTAAAGGAACTATACCATCGAGTCGGCCTTTTTCTTCGCCTTCCCAAAGGACATCATCTCTGACAGGGGTAAAACCATAATCACCGGGTTTGATAATTTCATCTTGCATCTCTCTTAATACAATTTCTGTATTAATATGAACACCAATCAAAGGATAAAAAGGCATATAAAAATCTAAACCAGCTACTAACTTTCCGCCTGGACCCTGATTTAACACTCTGGAAGAAACCCAATTAAGTATGGTTCCCTTATTATCAATACCACCTGTGATTCTATAAGATCCACCAAGATAAGCGTCAATAAGAAATGGAATTCCTTTGCTTGTGGCTGGATCGTAATTAACATAGAGCGGTCTTTTTAAAACGACTTTTGATTCTCCTGCTGACCAGAAAGGATAGCCAATATCATCTGTTCCTATCATATTTTTAAGCCAAAAACCGGTTTCCCCAATTTTCAGAGCCTGGTCAAAAAGGGATAAAGTGAATGCATGGTCAACGTTTGA
>CALHRB010000221.1 GCA_938038165.1 Candidatus Kapaibacterium sp.
ACCAATAATTGTCAGAGACACCGAACCAAATGATATTAGAGTGGAGCAGGTTATTGAAAATTTACAACGCGAAGACTTGTCTGCTGAAGATAAATATTTCGCATTTAAAGAAATGCGAGATGCAGGAATGAGCATTAAAGAAATTTCAAAAAAAACAGGGGTTAATGCAACGGTTATTTCTTCTATTCTTGCACTTGAAAATCTTGATAATAATATCAGAATTAGAAAAGATATTGATGAATATCCAAAACAGTTAATTGCAAAAGCTCCTTATTTTATTCAGCAAGTTCTCGCAGATAGAGTTGCCTCCGGGGAATTGGGTGTCAGATGTTTGCTTGCCGATGTTTTGCCGACTTTCAGTAAGGTCGAAAAAGACACTCTACTTAATGACGATGAGAAAAAGTATGTTATTGAAAGAATCGCAAAAGAAACAATATTTAAGAAGTATCCTGCATCATCTATATTGGCTCAGGAATTAGGTAAAAAGAGAATGGAAATTAAGGGGATCAAACCTAAAGTTGTTTCAATAAATACATTGGAGGATTTTATAAGACGGTCAAAAAATTACCTTGATACACTTTACGAAATACAATCCACAAGACTTGAATATTTAGATAATTCTACTGTAATTAAATTATATTCTGTTCTAAAGGAAATAAAAGAAAATATTAATCTTTTATTACCAACAGGAGGGAAAAATGAAAGCTAAAGATTATTCGGTTATTCAAGCACAAATTTATCATGAGCTTGAACAGGCTAGATGTGCACTGACAAAAGAATCATTGTGCAAAAAATTAAATTGTAAAGAACATGAATTCAATAAAGAAATAAAGGCGCTTATTAGAAGTGGAGAACTATATCTTTGTCAAAATGGTTATGTATTAAAAGAATATGCATCCACCGATGAACAGTTATGGCATTTGTCATGGGCATTAGGACTACTTGATACATCAGCAACTCATGTAGTTTTGGATAAAGATTTGCTCGAATTAGCCCCGGCAGCAATTCAGTCTCTGATTAACAGTGGTCAAATGGATAATGACCAAAGAAGAAGACTAAAAGAATTACGCAATAAATTATTATCAGCAATGGAAGCACCAAAACTTATATTACAGATATACCATAAAGTAGAAAACTTATTAGACGAATATCTTGAATCAAAAAGGATTGGGGATGGTAAGATAGTAGTAAAGGATTTTAGGGAGCTTAAAAAATATCAAAAGAATTTCAAGTAATATTTGAATAGTTTGCACTTAAAAGCCTAAATACAACTTGAGCTATCTGCCTTGCTAACAAAGGTGGTACCGCATTCCCGACCTGAATATACTGTGAAGTTCTTGGTCCGCAGAAAAAATAATTATCCGGAAAGGTCTGTATTCTGGCAGCTTCTCTGACTGTTAAGCTTCTGCATTGTGTTGGGTCGGGATGAATATAGTAATGCCCGTCTTTCGCAATATGACTGGTAATTGTTCTCGCGGGCTCTCCCCAAACCTGAACACGAAATCTGTCTTCAAATTTTTTTTCACCGACGTTTTTATGCTTTGGTAAAAGTTGTTTTGGAAAATCAGATAACTTTGGAGATCTTTTATTAATTTCTGCAAAGCTTGAGGCAAAGAAATATCTATATAAATCTTCCCTTAAATGAGCACGTGTTGCGTGATTACAAACTCCTTTTAACCTTTCATCAATAAACCAACTATATTCTTCTTTATATGTGATTTTAGTATTGTATTTAATAAATTCATTTCCTCTGTCACTTTGAGGAACAGTAATTTTTCGGACCAAATTGATAATATATTTTCTTACTTCGAAATCTATTTCATCTGTAAAACCATTTTTATTAATGCCCTGTAAAATCCTTTTCCAATTCTCTTTTGAGTCTTCTTCTTTTGATATGCCACTTCTTATCTTTGGTAATCCCCCTTTTAATACATTATCAATCAATACTGGCTCCTGTTTTTCAAGTATAACAGGCTCTCCATTAAGAAAGTTTTTTCTTATTCCGAGTATTATCACCCTGTGTCGTTTTTGTGGTATTCCATAATCTTCTGCCTTGATGATAAAATCTTCCGGTAAAAAATCAGGTTTACCATTAATATCAAATCCATCTGCTTTTTTAACCAAAGAAAATAAAAAGTATCCTGGACATTTCGATTCAGTTTTTCTTTTCCCTTTTAATTTTTTGTAGGCTTCAGCAGGATTTTCAAGATCTTTACGTATTTCTTCAAAAATCAGTTTGTCTTTTAACTTGGATGATAGTAAACCCTTAACATTTTCCATAATAAAGACCGGGGGATTATGAACAGCTAAGATTCTATAATACTCCCGATACAAAAATACTCTTGGATCTTCTTCATCTAACCCACTTTTCCAACCTTGTCGTACACGCCCGATTATTGAATATGCTTGACAAGGAGGGCCCCCTATCAAAACCCAATTTTCCATTCCATTCAGACTCTCAATTATTCTTTGATCAATTTCTTCAACAGGTGTTTTGCCCAATTCAGCTTTCCAGGCTTCTCTTAAAGCATTCCTGGACTGTTCGGGAAAAGATTTGAATAAATTATCTCGCTTAATTTCACCTCTTAAATATTTATAGTACTCTTCAGGTATTTCTTTTTCAAATTGTCTGAAAAAACTTCTCAACTCTAAAGTCTGATGTGCATAATACTCTTTCTCTATTGACAAAACGATTTTGAAAATTCTTTCTCCTTTCTCATCTTTAAAAGCTGAAAATCCCTCCCCAAGCCCACCTGGACCAGCGAATAAATCAATTACAGGAATTATATTTTTTTTTCTCATCCTAGCTTAGACTCAAGTTTGGAAAGCGTTCTAACAATTTTTTTTGGTTTTAACTGACATTCCCACAAAGTTATAATATTCCAACCGTTTTTTCGCAGTTTTGAATAATTTCTTTTATCAATCTTTTTGTTTCCCATGATCTTATTCAACCACCACTTTGTCCTTGTTTTGGGTACAACAAAATATTTACAGTTTTTATGTCCATGCCAGAAACAACCGTGTATAAAAATTACTGTTTTATATTTAGATAACACAATATCAGGTTTACCCGGAAGATTTTTTTTATGTAACCTGTATCTGAATCCTTTTGAGTGCAGA
>CALHRB010000222.1 GCA_938038165.1 Candidatus Kapaibacterium sp.
ACGTAGCCGTAGCCACCGTGAATCTGGACTGCATCTCTTGTTATTTCATTTGCAATTGTTGAGGCATAAAGTTTTGCTTGAGAAGCAGCCATTATGTTTGTATTTCCCTGGTCTTTGAGCCATGCGGCTTTATAAACCAGCAACCTTGCCGCTTCGATTTTCATAGCCATTTGAGTTAACTTTGCCTGAATCAATTGATGCTCAATAAGAAGCTTCCCGAAAGCTTTTCTTTCCTTGGAATATCTGACGGAGGCTTCGTAAGCCCCTTGAGCAATTCCAAGTGCTTGAGCAGCAATTCCAATCCTGCCGCCGTTCAAACCAGACATAGCAATGTAAAATCCCTGACCAATATCGCCGATTCGGTTTTCATCAGGAATTTTGACATTTGTTAAAGCTATTGAGCAAGTGTCACTCGAACGCATCCCCATTTTGTCTTCTTTCTTAGCTGGTTCAAATCCGGGTGTCCCTCTTTCGACAGCAAAGCAGGTTATGCCTTTATGACCAAGCTCTTCGTTGGTTTGAGCAAAAACAATATATAGCCCGGCATTTTGAGCTGTGGAGATCCAGTTTTTCATTCCATCTAAAATCCAATAACCATCCTTGAATATTGCTTTTGTTTTCTGATGTGTTGCGTCTGATCCGGCTTCAGGTTCGCTAAGGCAATAAGCGCCTATTATCCTGCCTTCGGCTAATTCTCGCAGATATTTTTCTTTTTGCTGTTGAGTGCCGTAAGTTTCTACTATCCAGTTAATCAATGAATTATGCACAGAAAAAATTATTCCCACGCTTGCGTCAACTTTACAAATTTCTTCTTGAGCAACAACATAGCTTAGTGTGTCAAGACCACTACCACCCCACTCGGGAGAAACCATCATCCCCATAAATCCAAGTTCAGCCATCTTTTGAATTATTTCAGCGGGAAATGTTCCGTTAATATCCCTTTCGATCACAGATGGAGCAATTTCTTCCTGAGCAAATTTTCTAGATGTTTCCTGAATTTGTTTTTGAATCTCGTTCAATTCAAAAGAAATCATATCATTCTCAAATTTTTTAAACTTTAAACATTTTTATTTCGTTTTCTACAAAATAATAAATTTTTGTTAATTAATTGAATTTACTGAGATGATTAGGTTTTTAATACTTATATCAATTTTCTGGGCTATTTTTTTGGCAAGTTTATATAGTCAGCCAAAACTCGAAATTGAAGGCGGAAAGGCTTATGACTGGGGGGATGTCAAGCTCTCAGATTCACCTTTAACAGCAAAAATTAAGATCTACAATAAAGGTAACGAAAATTTAAAAATTTTCAAGGTAAAACCTGCTTGCGGCTGCACTACTGCACCGCTTGATAAGCAAGAAATAGAACCTGGTGACTACGCCACCCTCGATGTTACTCTCAATTTAGGAAATCACTCAGGGCTATTCATCAGAAACATAACCATTACATCGAGCGACCCTGACAATTCTCCTATGAATTATCAGCTTAAATGTAACATATTAGTTCCTATTAAGTTTTTCCCAAGTCAATATATCTCTTTTGGTATGATGGAGCTAAATAAAGAATCTGTTGCAAAAGTTGTTCTGACAAATTCAACCGATACAACTATTACTATCAAGGATGTTACTTTTTCCCCCGATTCAATGATAATTAACCTGAAAAAGGATACCCTTATTCCACCAAAGGGCAGTATTGATATTGAGGCAAAATTTACACCCAAAAACTTTGATCCTCTCATTGGCTGGATCAGGTTCCGAACTGACCACGAGGAGGTAACTTCGGCTGAAATTACTATCAGGGGAATTGTTAAAGATGGTAATCTGGATGCACCGCCGGCTCTCCCTCATCAATCCGGCAAAAAATAAATTTTTTATGGCTGAAAAATTTTTTAAATCATTTTTAAAAAAAATTGAAACAGTTTTAAGGAATACATCATATATTCTTTACAGATTATTTTTCAGGAATAAAAAAACAGATGTCCCGCTGGATATTAATAAAATAAATAAAATACTTGTTCTCAGATATGATAAAATCGGAGATATGATTCTTACTTTGCCTGCAATTGATTTTATAAAAAGACTCAGACCCGAAATACAAATTGATATCTTATGTTCTAAACATAATTATGAAATAATCAAATATGACAGTAGAATAGACAACAAATATATATCAGAGAACAAAGCTTTTAAACTCCTAAAAGATGCACTAAAACTAAAAAAAAATAAATACGATGTTGTTTTTTCCTTTGTGTTTTATAAAACTACTCTCGCTGGTTTAATCTCGAATTTTGCAGGTTGTAAGAAGACTATCAAGATTTCTATTCTTCATAGAGAAAGAGAGAAAATATATTCTGCCTTCTACAATATTTTTGTTCCATCAGAAGATTTTATCGAAAACAAGAGTATGGTCGAAGTACTGTTCTTTATTGCAAATTATGTTTTTGGTTACGATTATGATTTGAAAAATATCAGACAAAAAATATATGTAAGCGAAGAATCATTTCAAAAAACAACAAAGTTCCTTAATTCTATTCCAAAAGGAAAATTTATTGTTCTCAATCTTTCTGCTGGTCATCCCATGAGAACATGGGCGCTGGAAAAATATGTGAGTTTGTTGGAACTGTTACTCAAAGAATTCAAAGATTTAATATTTGTCTTGATTTCTACCCCAAAAGATTATTCAAAATCAATAGCGGTTGCATCAAATTTTTCTGAAAGGGTTTTTTGCTATGGTTCAAATTCCATACTCGACGCAGCTGCATTAATTTCTCGATGCAATTTAGTTATTAGTCCTGATACATCAATAGTTCACCTCTCATCAGTCTATTCTATACCGGTTTTAGGGCTTTATTCGCTTTATAAAACTAATTTAAATAACTGGACGCCATTCAATGTGCCGAACAAAATATTATTCGTACAAAACAGCAAAACTATAAATAATATTCTTCCAGAATCTGTTTTCTTTGCATTCAAAACCTTTTACTCTGAATTATTTGAAGATAAGCAACCCGAGAACAATTAATTCCCTTTGGCATAAGTATTGCTAAACATAAAGTTCAACAAGAAATTGACGATATAAATTAAATATATTCGGCAAAGGGAGAGAAATATGAAACTTTTTAGATACATTTTCTTTTTTTTAATAAGTTTAAGTTTTTTGGCTTATTCGCAAACGTTGAAATTTGTTAGAACTGACGTTGAAAAGGCAAGAGAAAATTTCGTAACAGCAACATATATTTTTGGCTTGGATGTTTATGCTGATAGTATTAAAAACTGCACAGGTGTTACATTTGAGTTGCGACATAACCTCCCAGAGTATCTTAAATTATCTGACTGGACTTACGGAGACTTTGGCGAAAAAGGATCTGCTGTTGTCATTCACGACATTGACACCTTAACAAAGCAAGGGAGATTATATGTTGGTGTTCTTTCGGGCGAGCCTGTTGGATTTACCGGGCTTGAAAATCCAAAACTCATTCATTTGGAATTTGTAGTAAGCCAATCAGCTCCCCACGGGACTGAACTTAATTTTGATGTAATTAATTCAAAAGCTGTTATTTATGATGGTTTAGCAGGCAAAATCAGGGATATTTACGTCCCTTCCTTTAAATATAAAGTTCATGGATTTACTGAAGTTTGGCCCGGAGATGCTGATAATAACGGAGTGGTAGATACACGAGATATTGCTACTGTCGGTCTATTCCTTGGTTATGGTCTGTCCAAAGAAAATTTCAGAAGCTTCAAAAGGGAAAATCCGAGCACCTATTGGACAAAGCAGCGTGCTTTATGCTGGGACAGCCTCGAAGTAACTTATGCTGATTGCGATGGCAATGGCGATATTAATATTACCGATATGCTTATTATTCCATTGAATTTTGGTAAAACAACAGAAAATCCAAACAATTCAAATAAACCTCTTCCTGTCTCAGAAAATACTTACGAACCCTGTAACTCAAAAGACTATAATAAGACTCCCATAATCATTTATGTTCCCGAACCAATTATTGGTATTGCAGCAAGAGTTGATTGGAAGCCTTTGAGAAACAATTTTTTATGTATCGAGGACAACAATTTATTTGGTTCGGAGCAATTCTCTTACATAAATGAGCATAGTGATTTATTCCTGACTGACTTCCTCGTAAGTTCATCATCAAAAAGTTCTCTTGGGCGGGGTTTTTCTGTTATTGGGTGGGTTCGCTCTGATTTAATTGGGGCTATCGAAAGGTCATTCGAAATTTCTAATGCTCAGGGAATAACATCTGATGGTAGGATAATACCTTTGGAATTAGTAACATCAATTGAAAACGATGATTTAGTTTTATTCGAAAGCAATAATCTCATTGCTAAAGATGGTTCTTTGAGGATTAAACTCAAGGAAGAAAATCAACAGGTAACAATGGAAATTTATGATTTAATGGGTAGTATGCTCCAAAGAGAACAGAAATTTTCAAATGATAGACAATTAAATATTGATGTGTCAATATTAGCCTCTGGTTATTATTATTCAATAATAAAAATTAAAAATTCAATAAAATTGATTAAATTTCTGAAATATTAATCAATTTTGTAATCTTTTCATCCTATTTTGTGTCATATTCATCCAGAAAAAAATTAAGGGTGATTTATGCTAATAAGATCAGTTTCATTTTTTATCATTTTTATATTTTCATTCCTTTACCTAAATTCACAGGATTTAGAAACACTCATAAATAGAATTGATATTGCCACGCTTATCAATAATATTTGTATTCTTTCCTATGAAAAAGAAGTAATTATTAATAATAATACTGAGAGGATAGATTCTCGTAAATTTGACAGCGAAAAGAAACATTTGGCAGCTTTATGGTTAAAATCAAAGCTTGTGGAGTATGGCTATCAGGCTCAAATAATTGAAACAGCGAAGAATGAAGAGACAGTTTTAGCAAGGAAAATCGGAGCAAATAAAAATAATCTGGTGATTATGGTAGCACATTACGATTCATTCAATTTTGATCCCGAACCAGCTCCCGGACCCAACGACAATGCGAGTGGTTGTTCGGCAGTTCTCGAGATTGCAAGAATTTTAAGGGATGTTAAGCTGAATTTCTCTCTTGAATTCATTTTCTGGGATGGAGAAGAAACAAGAATGGCAAGTAGTAAATATTATGTTGAAAATTTAGTTAATAGCCCTATTTTTTTTGTAGAATATATTAATCTTGATATGTTAGCCTGGGATTCAAATAATGACAGAAAAGTCAGAATTAAATATAAAGATTAAGAAAATTCTTACTCTTTAGCTGTTCAATCAATTTCCCGGGGCAGAAAAATATGCTTTGGATCTAAAACCTGAACTTAGCACCCACAATTGGTGGGGCGATGGGGATTGTGTTTCGTTCTGGAAACGTGGGCTAACTGCAATTGGGATTGCTGACTTTATTGATTATATTGATAGTTATCATAATTCATATGATTTAATAAGACTTTTTAATTATGATTATTACCTTGAAAACACAAAACTTGCATTTATAATCACGCATAAACTGACTTCAGGCGATAATTTTTCAACCAATTATTTTGATGATGCTTCTCATAAATCGAACAAAATTTTTAAGGCAACAAAAGGACAAATCATTGAATTATATAAACAATTCAACCCCACAGATATTGAGATTTATAACATTTTAGGAATCAAACTTGAAATTCAAAACATCAATGATTTGACCGAAGGATTATATTTTGTCTTTATCAATAATTCCGAAAGCTATAACCACAAGTAAATTGAAGAGTGAAATTTTAAAATGTGAATAATGAATTGCAATTGTTCGCTCATCATTCTATACAAAGTTTAAACACAGGAGCAAAATAATC
>CALHRB010000223.1 GCA_938038165.1 Candidatus Kapaibacterium sp.
GGCTATGTTACGAAGAGAAGTAAGAACCTTTTCGAGTTCATCGCCTGCAATATTATAAGCATCAATTTGAGTTTTTGTCTGTTCGGAGGAAGTTCCCCAGATTCCCCATAAAATATACATTAGCCTATCATTAATTGATGGAGATTGGTTTTCATTTCTTTTTGACAGAGATGGATCTCCATTAATTGCCTGATAGAGTTTTTCTAATTCTCTTTCTAAGTTAGTAACTTTCATTATTGCTTCTTTTTTTACATTGGCAGACAACATTAGGGCATTTTTTATTGAGCCTAACTGTGTCTTAATTGCAGAGATAGAGTTGTTAGCTCCAAAGACAGCGTTCTGCAATCGAGCAACTTTTTTCTGGAATTCGACTCTTGATTTTCTGTCTTTAGCTGGAAGGGTGTTGTTTTCAAGAACCTTCGCAATGAATTCAACTGTGTCAGAAACAACTGATATAACTCCATTGACACTTTGAGCTAAGACAATTTTGTATTTGCCGGGCATCACAGCCATCCCCGAACTTTTATTGATGTCGGTTTTATCGTCAACGGGTGATGTATCGGGATATCTCAAATCCCAGTTAAGTCTATTAATCCCCGGGGAAATAGAAGTTGTTAACAATCTAACAGTGTTACCATCTTCGTCCATAATTTTTGCAATCAAATATGGTTTCAATTCTTCGTCTTCAGTTTTTAACTGTTCAGGTGTTGGATAGTTAATCTGTTTGCCTTCTTTTTCGAGCTTTTTCTCTTCTTCAATTCTTATATCTTTCAAAGTTTTTATTTTTTCTTTTACGTAAAATGTAAAAGTAGCTCCAAAAGGAGGATTCTTTGCCCTGTAAAAAGTTTCTCCATGGTCATTTTTATTTTTTGATTCATCTTCGTTATACATCAGCGCATCTTTTATTGGGAAAATATGATATGGTTTCTCAAATAAATCTTTTGAAACAGATCGAAGAGGTGTATAATCATCAAGAATATAAATCCCTCTACCAAATGTTCCTAAGATAAGATCATTCTCCCTTTTTTGAATTTCTATATCTCTTACTGCTATTGTAGGAAGTCCTGTTTTGAATTGAATCCATTTCTCACCACTATTTAACGTAAAGAAAGCACCAAACTCAGTGCCAACAAAAAGTAAATCAGGATTTTTATGGTCTTCGTTGATTGTCCAAACCGGTCCATTTTCCGGCAGATTTGATGATATTGATTTCCAGGTAGCTCCTTTATCTGTACTTTTTATAATATATGGCTTAAAATCATTATTCTTGTGGTTATTGAATGTAACATAAATCACATTTTCGTTAAATTGAGAAGTAAAAACATCACTGACGTAAGTAGTTTCGGGCACTCCTGGAAATTTATCAATCTTTTTCCAATTTTTACCACCATCTTCTGTGATTTGAAGCAAACCATCGTCAGTACCGACAATAATCAAATTCTCATTCAAAGGAGACTCAACCAGAGCAATAATATTACCATAAAAAGAGGTTGAAGCATTTTTAGCAACAGCGTCCGGACCCCAAATTTTTCCCATAACCGGTAGTTTATTCCTATCAATCTTTCTTGTCAAATCAGGACTAATTGCCTTCCATGATTGACCACGATCATCACTCCTGAATACTCTATTGGCAGCAATATAAATCCTTGTATTTGAATGATGGCTAATAATTAGTGGTGTGTCCCAATTCCAGCGAAGTTCTTCGCCCTTTTCCGGCTGTGGTTGAATATAAAATACTTCCCCGCTTTTTCTGTCGAACCTTACAAGATTACCGTATTGCCACTGACCGTAAACAATATTGGGATCTTTGGGATCAATTTGTGCTTTATAACCATCTCCACCAACAACCAAAAACCAATCTTCGTTGGTAATACCACCAGAATTTATGGTCCTAGAAGGTCCACCCCATGTATTGTTATCCTGAGTTCCACCATATACATAATAGAATGGCTCTGAATTATCGGGCGTAACCCTATAATATTGAGTTGTAGGTAGATTTTGGAAAAATCTCCATGTTTCACCCCTATCATAACTTTCATAAACACCTCCATCTCCGCCCATCAGTAGGTAATTATTATTTTCGGGGTCAATCCATAGTGCATGATCATCTACGTGACGATATTTATTGCTTAACCTGACAAATGTTTTTCCCCCGTCGTAAGTAACGTGAGTATAAGTATCCAAATTATAAACTACATTTTCATCGAGCGGATCACAAACTAACTCCTGATAATATTGTGCACTACCAGAAACAAAGCTATTAACTTTATTCCAACTTGCCCCCCTATCGGCTGATTTGTAAAAACCACCCTGCCCCGAAGCAGCTTCTATCGTCGCATAGACTATATCAGGATTTGTTGGAGGAATTGCAAGACCAATTTTTCCCATATCAACAGATGGAAGACCACTTGTCAATTTATTCCAGGTTTTTCCTGCATCAGTTGATTTATATATAGCTGATTCTGGTCCTCCGTTGATTAATGTCCATACATGCCTTCTTCTTTGATAAGAAGCACAAAAAATAACATCAGGATTTCGAGGATCGAAAACGGCATCTGTAACACCTGTATTTTCGCTTATTTTAAGGGACTGATCCCAAGTTTTTCCTCCGTCTGTGGATTTATATAAACCTCTGTCACCACCCGGACCCCAAAGTGGACCTTGAGCTGCTACATAAATCACATCAGAATTTCGAGGGTCAATCAGAATCCTGCCGATATGTTCAGACTTTTTCAAACCCATATTCGTAAAGCTTTTGCCCCCGTCGGTAGATTTATAAATTCCATCTCCATATCCCACACTTCTTTGGCTGTTATTTTCTCCAGTTCCAACCCAAACAACATAAGGATTATTAGGATCTAAGGCAAGACAACCAATTGAATAGGAACCATACGAATCAAAAATGGGAGTAAAACTAATTCCTTTATTCGTTGTTTTCCAAACATTTCCGCAGCTTACCGCCACATAAAATTCGCTCTTGTTTCTTGGATTTACAGCGAAATCCCCTACTCTGCCCGATGTAGCCGCAGGACCTATTAATCTGAAATTTAATCCAGAAAAAGTCGATGGAACAAATTTATCGGTAGTGTCTTTCTTCTCCTCTCTGTCTTTTGGTTTGGGGATTATGGCAGCAGGAGAGATTAAAGCAAAAATTATTAAACATAGCAATAAATTCTTCATAAATATACCTTAAAAAACTAAAATAATTAATTCTAAATCAAACAATTTTAAAAATATTGAATAATTTCTTTAAAGCAAAAAATAAAATTGATGATTCAGCTTATAAAAAAACATTATATCAATACAAACTTAAAATTTAATGGATGAGTGTTTGATCTTTCAAAATAATTTTTAATGGGACTATTTTTTGTTATTTTTGTCTAATGTCTTTTTTTCTAACAAAAAGTAAGTATCAAATATGAAATCTGCTAT
>CALHRB010000224.1 GCA_938038165.1 Candidatus Kapaibacterium sp.
GAAATATCATCAAATTTTAGATATTTATTAGTTTTCTTACAAAAAACTAAATCCAGAATCAGAATAAACTGATTTAATTTCTTTGATGCTACCAATATTTATTTTAATTTGTTTCAAATATAAGTCAGGCTTAAATTACATAATCCTTTTGTTTACAAAGAGTTAATTTTGTGTTAATATTATTATGACTTATACCTGATTAAAAAAAATGAGTTAATTTTGTTTTGTAAAAATATTAGAAAATAAATTTTTTACAAAAAATGCTGAAAATATTATGGAATCAAAAAAAGTAAAACACGAAGACTCAAAAAATCTGCTTCAGCAGGGAATTTCCAAAACAATTGCAGTCATTGACGATGAGCCAGATATAGTTGAGCTCTTATCCTCTAACTTGAAAAAGAACGGTTTCAAGGTGAAAGAATTTCTCGATGGGGATAGTTTTCTTAAATCATTAAAGGATGATTTACCTGATTTGATCATTCTGGATTTGATGCTTCCTGATTCTGATGGGTTTGAAATCTGTAAATATCTCAGAAGGGAAGATAAATTTTCGCACATTCCAATAATCATTCTCACAGCCAGAGTTGACGAAATGGACAAAATTCTTGGGCTCGAGCTTGGTGCTGATGATTATATTACAAAACCTTTCTCCCCAAGAGAATTGATTGCCAGAGTGAAAGCTGTGCTTCGTAGAGACGAAAAAGTTCAAAAAACCCAAAAGCTTAAAATCGGAGAAATTCTTGAGATTGACCTCCAAAAATATGAGACCTATGTTGAAGGAAACAGAGTGGATCTTACATCTACAGAATTTAGGATTCTGAAGCTTCTTTGCGAACGCAAAGGCTGGGTTTATCCGAGAGACAGAATCCTTGATTATCTTGGAGTTCAGGAAAAAGGCGTTCTTGATCGAACGGTTGATGTTCATATCAAAAATCTAAGAGAAAAACTCGGCATTGCAGCCAAGTTCATCAAAAATATCAGAGGTGTGGGTTACAAAGTGGAAGAATAATCAAAGTTATTTTAACATAATTTGTTAATTTAACTTTGTGAAAGAGTTTTTTCCAAATATTGTTCTCGAAGATTACCTTTACAAGCTACCAAAAGAAAGGATAGCACTTTATCCTCTATATGATAGAAGTTCCAGCAAAATGCTTGTGGCTGGTAATAAGTATCTTATCGAAAAGCTTATCCTCCAAAAAAAAGAAAATAAAAATTTTCAAAGTTCCGACTTTAAGATACTTCACAAGCATTTCAATGACTTACCAGATTTAGTAACAGAAGAATCTCTGATTTTTATTAACGATACAAAAGTAATTCCAGCACGTTTATTATTCAGGAAAGTTACCGGTGGTACGGTTGAAATTTTCTGTCTTGAACCAATTTTCCCATCTACTGACCCACTGGTTGCTCTTCAAGCAGAAAAAAAGACTATTTGGAAATGCCTTTATTCAGGAAGGAAAGTAAATCAGGGAGCATCTTTTAATATAATTACAGATGATTTTTTAACGACTGTTAATGCAGTGGTATTAAATAAAAATGGTAAGGAACTGGTGGTGGAATTTAGTTGGGAGAATAGCAAGGATAAGTTCATCAATATTATTAACAAGATAGGAAATATTCCTTTACCGCCCTACATAAGCAGAAATACAGAGCAAAGTGATTATAAAACTTATCAAACTGTTTATGCAAATTCAGTCGGCTCGGTAGCATCTCCAACTGCCGGGCTTCACTTTACTGAAGACATTTTTAAAGAATTAGCAAAGAAAAATGTCAAAATAGAAAAATTGACTCTTCACATCGGACTTGGAACTTTTAGCACTATTGAATCTCAGAATATAACTGACCATATTATGCACAGTGAAATATTTAGCGTTAAATTGCAAACTTTGAAAACTTTATTGAATTTTTTAGAGAATAAAAATGAAAGACGCTTGATTGCCGTTGGAACCACTTCATTAAGGGCTTTAGAAACTTTTTATTGGGCAGGTGTCAAAATTGGATTAGGGAAAAAATTTAAAAACGAAGTGAATAATTTGATTCTCAATCAATTTGAAGCTTATTACTACCAGAAGAATTTGAATTTACCTGACCCTGTTGATTCAATCAATATGTTAATTGACTTTTTGGAAAGCAAACAAAAAACAAACAATTTTTTTGGTAGGACAGAATTATTCATTGTGCCGGGCTATGAATTTAAGATTGTTGATACTTTGATAACCAATTTCCATCTACCTGGTTCAACTCTTATTCTTCTTGTGGCAGCTTTTGTTGGTAAAGAAAACTTTCATCGGATTTACGGTGAGGCTTTAAAAAATAACTATAGATTTCTTAGTTATGGAGACTCTTCAATACTTTTCAGATGATTCAAAAGATTTTGTCAATTGGATTAATTTGCTTTTTCCCTTTTCGGTTAACTGCTTTTTATTATCAATAATTTCATATTGAATTAATTCATTAACGCTGACCATATCTAACTCGTTAATAATTTTTTTCATCCTGAACTCAAAAATCTCTAAAGGTAGCATTGTTAATGTGGATACTTCGAAATTATCTGAAATAATTTTTTTTAATAATCTATTTATATGATCTGGTAAATGGTTGATTTGTATTTTGCTGTGATTTAAAATATCTGCATTCATTATTTCCTTTGGTGTTTCAAGTTTGATATCTCGTATTAATTCTGAAATTGTATTTAATTTATCATATATTTCTTCCAGCTTAATATAAGTTTTATTTACATCATATTTTTTATCAGAAATGCTTTCTGGAGCTTGAGTTTTGCTCGATAGTTGAGTAATTATGAGTAATAGTTTGTTGATTAGATCATCGTTAATGGAGGATTGATCGTATTTTTTTTCAATTATATCCAGTATTTTTCTGAAAAAGAGCCAAAAAGAAACAAGAAAGAATGTTGATATAATGATTAACAGAATATCATTAGCTGTAAAGTTAGTAAAATCGAAATATAATTCTGAGGCGGCAAGTTTCCATGCAATAATAGTAATTACAATGACCAGTCCCAGAATTAAAACAATCTTAATAGATAGATCGAGAATAATCTTTTGCTTTTGACTGTCCATTTAAATT
>CALHRB010000225.1 GCA_938038165.1 Candidatus Kapaibacterium sp.
GGAAACAGATTCAACGCTCGCCACCCACACCGATCAAGAAGTTGAAGTCGTTAATAAACATTTATCTAGTAATGAAGAGCTCATAGAAACCCTTACCGGGAAAAAAGAAACTCTTTCCACAACCAGAATTTTATTCTTAGACATTTTGAAAATAGCAGGTTATTAATTTTTATCTATAAGTGGCAATTGCAGATTGAATATCAATTAGTAATTTATCAGTTAGAAGTGAAAAAGCTCTGCTGAAGGCAGGAGCAATAGATTTGACAGAATTATTTTGCCGTGAGATTTTTTGGGAATAAACCTGACTTAGAATAATATTTTTATTGGTATCAAGAGGGATTCTTTTTATCAAATTTGTTTGAAGAGAAATAAAAACATAATTCCCTTCGGACGATTTTTCTGAATTATAAGCCATCATATCAATCAGTTGAGATTCAAGAATGTAATCGGGCAGGATAGAAGAACTGCTTTTTATGGCTCCACCGGAAAATCCGGAGTAAAGATTTAATCTTTTTACGATGAAATCAGTTACCATTGGGGCAATTTCGGAGTTCCACTGATGGTAATTGTATCTTTGGATGCTACCGTCATCCCAGATTCCCATTAAGTTGGATGATTCTAATTCAGCCGAGGGAATAACTTCTCGAATGAGAATTGTAGCATCAATTTTGCCAACATTCTTTAAACTAAGAGCCTCTTGTTCTAATCGGTAATATTCGGTTTGTGGGTATTTTGTTCTGATTGAAATGCAGGAATAAAACAGGAAAATTATTAAAACTGAGGGAAACCAAAAGCCGAAAATCCTTCCAAAATTTTTTTTATTCATTTTTTGTTCTAATTTTTTTTTAATTCAATCATCAATTTAATGACTTTTTTTTGAATGCTACAAATTTATACATAATTTTAGAAACTTAAAAAAAAGATATTTAGGTTTTTTCTGATTCTCTATATGATTTACTTTATTTCGGACGTTCATCTTGGATTCGAGGAACGAACTCTTGACAAAAGGAGAGAGGATTTATTACTTAGAACGCTGGAAATTATCTGCAGTGATTGCAAGACGCTGGTCATCCTTGGAGATCTTTTCGATTTCTGGTTTGAGTATAAAACCGTCATCCCAAAAACTTTTTATAGGACAATAGCAAAGCTTTATGAAATCAAGCAAAAGGGGATTGAAATTCTGTATTTAATGGGGAACCATGATTTTGGTCATAAAAACTTTTTTTCGGAGGAACTCGGAATTGAGATAATCAGAGATGATTTGGTAAGGGAGTTTCACAGAAAAAAGTTTTACTTATCCCACGGAGACGGCAAATCTTTTTATGATTCTATCTATAATTTTTTGAAGAAGATATTGAGAAATCCAATCTCGTTGTATTTATATAGTAAGCTTCATCCCGATTTTGGTATTAAATTGGCTTCAGGTTCTTCAAAAGAAAGCAGAAAACATACAAGCAAAAAACATTTTGGTGAAATTGAAGGGATGGAGCACTTTGCTCAAGAAAAAATTCTGGAGGGGTGTGATTATGTTGTTATGGGACATCGACATAAGTTAATATTGAAAAAAATCGGAAACGGCTATTATGTCAACCTTGGTGATTGGTTTCACGATCCACACATTGGCAAATTTGACGGTGAAAAATTTGAACTTCTTAAAGTAATGGAACTAATTAATGAAAATGTTAATCCTTAATCTTTTTTAAAGCAAAAACACTGTCTTGATAGCAAGGTGGAAAGAACCTTTTGAATGTATTAACTTTAATAATTTTATATCCTTCGATATATCCGGGTGCAACAGAAAAATCATCACCTATAACCCACCACCAGTTTTTCCCCGGAGGACTAATATAAAACGGGACATAATAATGCCAGGCAGTAAATTCGAAACCACCATCAATATCTTCGGGTTTCAAACTGAAATCGGTCTTGATTGTATTTATAGCCTCCCATCTGTTTCTATTGAATTCAAGGTTATCCCGTGGATTGGAAACCCCCAGATAAACAAAGAAAGCCAACATTAAATTAAAAATTATAAAATTATACTTTGATTTTAAAAGCGTTTCAGTTTGACTATGCGTAAAAATGAGAAAAATCGGAAACAATGCATAAATTGGTATCAAATAACGTGTGAACAAGTTTTGTGTGAGAATTAATGCTAAATAGATTAATATAATTGAAATTATAAAAAGAAGCTTGTAATCGATGAGTTTGTTTTTCAAGATGGTTTTATATCTAAAAATTCGATTGATTAATAATAATAACAAAAGAGACATACCGAAAAAACCTATTGCTAAAAAGAACAGTTTAAAGCTTTTTGATAATTCAAATTTTTTAGCGGGATTGACCCTTTCAATAACCTCATTTATCCCAAGAGTGCCAATAACCATTTCAGAAGATTTAATGAATAACCTTGGATGAATATTAGTTAAAACAGTCATACTAACAACAAATGAGATGATGAATATTAAGGAGATGTGTCTAATTAATTTGGAACTGGATTTAAACTCATTAAGGAACAAAATTAAGACAATTGGTAAAAGGTGGAAACCAATACTTAAAAGTGTCATATATGAATTTTCAGTATATTCTTTTATTAGTTTAGAAGGATTTGATAATGTGGCAAAAAGTTTTTCCCGAATTAAG
>CALHRB010000226.1 GCA_938038165.1 Candidatus Kapaibacterium sp.
CATTCAAAATTATGATTTTTTTTTGAGATATATTACTTTTTGATAATTTTTAGTTATTAACAGCAAATGGAATTGTTTTTTGTTGGTCGTTGAGTTTAAAGTTAAGATAAAAATTATTCCCGCTTAATTTTTTCTTTAAATTATTGATACTAATTTCTAAGGAAAAGAATCCGATTTGATGATTTTCTTTAGATTTTATGGGGTATTTTTTCCCTTTTATATCATATATTTCTATTGAAATCATTCCTGATACGGGAAGGAAATAATCAACGGTTATGATGTCCTTTGCCGGGTTTGGCTTAATCATTATTGAGACTTCATCTTTTTTGGCTATTTCCCTGATATTTAAGTTTTGACTATCCCAGGCAACTATTAGTTTTGGCGGAGATTGATTAAACTGGTTTGGAGCCTCCCCAATAAAAACTGCTATCCTGTCATTTGGAAATTTGATAACAGCCGGATCGAGCTTGAACATTGAATCAATCTCGCTATCTGGAATAAGAAGTTCTGTCCGATTTGTATCAAACTTGAATCCATCCTCGCTATCGCAATAAGCAATTCCTGATTTATGAATTGGTTTAGTCATTCCTGTTCTGAAATAGAGCCTTATTTTATTATTAGTTAGATAGACAGGATGGGGGTCAACGTCGCCCTTCGAAAGGATATTTTGTTTCGATTCTGCTTCCCAGTTTAAGCCCCAATCAGTAGAGATAGCTGTTCTGATGCCGTTAGTACGATAAAAATCTCCAACATAATATAATCTCCAGATCGAATCTCTGACCTGAATAGCAGCCGGGACGCTTGAAATTGAATCATCGTCTGAGCCTGGCTGGTATCTGATTCCGTCCTCTTTCATCCAATTAAATCCATCGTATGATATCCAGCTGACTAAACGGCTTTTTCTTCTTTGCGGAGTACTTCCCGGAGCAGACTCTTCTCCGATGAAACGAATACCCCCATCATTTAAATAGATAAATGCACCGTCTGCTCCTCTGTTGGGTGGATTAAGAAGTTTCTGATATTTTGTCCCGTTGTCTATTACTATAAAAGACCCAGAATTTTTTCCATAATGACTTAATAATATCTTGTTGTCATTGGTAATATTAACCACCGGAACTCCAGAATCAAAAGCAATAGCTGAAGTATCAATCAAGAATTTAAGTCCATCTTCGGGTCCTAACGTAAAATATGGTTTCCAGTCAATTGGCTTTTGATTATTGAGATTTTTTAAATATTTGTCAAAAAACAAGCCGACACGAGCTAAAGTAGTATCTTGCTCAAATAAACCGCCGCCGTGGTTAGTTTTTTCTAAAATTATTAAAATAGAAGTAACACCATTTTTTTTCAGAGCTGAATCAAGTTCCAAACTTTGATGATAAGGTATTGTATTATCTTTTATTCCGTGTTGGATAAGAAAAGGGGGATCATCTGGCGTAACATAAGTTATCGGGCTTGCCAATGCAGCTTTATCAACACTATCAATCAATCTTCCACCAATCAGACGTGCCTGTGAATTATCAGCAGAGCGTCTGTCAACCCCACTGGGGTAGTTCATAATTGTCGTGAAATTAGTTGGTCCATACCAATCAACTACAGCCTGAACTTCGCTCGAGAAGACAGTGTTGCTGCCAACATCCCCCTCCAGATCGAAAGTAGTATTTCCAATTGTGTAGTACCTGATTCCATTAGTTGTTCCTAATAATGTTGCAAGATGTGCACCTGCCGATGCACCCCAAGCGCCGAATCTGGTTGGGTCAATTTTATATTTTTCGGCATTTGCCCTAAGGAATCTGACTGCTCCCTTTACGTCATTAATTTGAGCAGGAAATATGGCTTGCTGCGAGAATCTGTAATTTAAACTTGCAATTGCATAACCGCGGGATAGAAGTGTAAGAGCTTCCATTGGATACTCTTTGCTGCCATAGCTCCAGGAGCCTCCGTGAATCCAAATCACCAATGGGACAGGCTTTTCGATATTATCTGGTAAATATATGTCAAGTTTGAGGCTTATTGTATCAATTCTTGCATATTCGACATCCTGATAGGTCGGTTTGATAGTCTGTCCTTGAACCAGAGTAAATGAGACAAACAAAATTAATATTAACGATATGTATTTTTTAATCAGCATTGCTTATTAACATACTGTCAAAATTTTATATCCAAAAATAATACCAAGTGTTTCAAAAAAAAATAATTAACTAAAATAAAATTTAGGTTATATTAAATATTACTATTATCTTTGATTTTTATTTTGCGATCACAACAAATTGAGTTCTTCGGTTTTTTGCTCGGCCTTCGGGAGTATCGTTGGAGGCTACTGGCATTGACATACCAAATCCCCTTGCCCGAAGTCGGTTGTTTGCAATTCCACGTTTAATTAGTTCGTTCATAACGGCTTTGGCTCTTGCATCCGACAGTGCCTGATTATAATCAAGCTTTCCTATATTATCGGTATGTCCTTGAATTTCGAGCTTTAAGCGAGGAAAACTCATCATAGCATCAACTATTTCATCGATTATTGGATAAGATTCTTTCTTAACAACAGCCGAGTCGAAATCGAAAAGAATTGGTCTGGTAAACATTGAGTCTATATTGAACCAGGGGGGTAAGCCCGTTTCGTACTCACCCGAGGCAAAAAGAGTGTCTTCCCTGCCCGGCGGACTCAAAGCAACTGTGGCTTTATGGTATCCCCAGTAAATTGGAGGTTTATATGTTATGAGGTAATAATTTCTTAAGCTTAGGTAAATGTCCCTGAAGACACTGATCAAATCTTCTTTGGTATAAACCTTATAGAACTTTCCGCCAGTATATTGGGAAATTGTTCTTAAATTGTCGTCCTTGGAGTAACCGAATGCCACGGCAAAAATATGAACCTGAGCATTTCTTGCACTATCAATAATGGAAGCGATATCCTTTTTGGAATAATTATCATCGCCGTCAGTAAAAATAACAAGCACACGTGGGTCATCTTCGGGTGTTTCGCCAAGAATCTTGATGGAATTCCATAAGGCATCATAGACTGCCGAGAAAAGCCCAAAATTCTGCTTTCTGTTAGCCCTGTAAAGATTGATTATTTGCTTCTTGTCGGTGGTCATTGGGACTTTTACATCGAAATCTTTATTGAAAGTTGTTAGTGCAAGCCTATCGAAATCAAATTTGAGATTTGTAAAAATTTCAGTTCCTTCGAATATTGCATCAATAATAGGGTCCATAGAACCACTGTAATCAACTGTTAAAACAAGGCTATACGGAATAGAATCGCCTGCACCGTATTCTCTGACTTTGAAAGAATCAATTGCCAAATTACGGATATTATAAATTTTTCCTAATTGTTCACTCAACCCGGAGAAATAATTGACATCTGGATTTTTTTTGTAAGGGTCGGCCATATTTGTAACGAAATGACCTGATGAATCGAATACTCTTGT
>CALHRB010000227.1 GCA_938038165.1 Candidatus Kapaibacterium sp.
TTGGGAAGTATTGGTTTTTTGGTATGGCTTTCAACATTTAATAATTTTAGTTATAAATCCCTATACTTTACTATTTCTGTGGCAATAATATTATTAAGATTTAAATACTGGTGGCGAGATTTTAAAGTTTTGAAGAATCAAATAAAGTTAATTAATCAAAAAAACAAGGCACTCTTTCCCATTCTTTATCTATTTCTATTGTTTTATATTATTCCATCATCGTATCCAATTTTTGCAGCCGACTCAATGGCATATCATATAGCACTGCCACTGAAAATTTTGTTACACACCCATTACGATTATAATGTCATCGAGCAGGTTGGTTTTGGAAATTATGCCATATTGCCTCAAATGTTCTATCTTTATCTGATGGCTTTGGGCGGAGCAAAGGCTTTGGCTCTTTTTGCGATGCTGATTTCATTCATTATCTTACTAATGATTTTAAGGATTGGAACAAAAATCGAAAATAGTAGTCTTTTCATAAATTTGATTGTTCTGGTCTATCTTTCAACTCCTTTGATTTATCATCTTTCTACGACATTATATGTTGATGTTTTTGCAGTATATTTTGTACTCACTGCCGCAGTGGGATTGATATACTTAAAGAGCAAATTTATTCTAAAAGATGCTTTAATTTACAGTTTTATTCTCGGAACAGCAATCTTTGCAAAGCAACAGGCTGCTTTTTTTGTTGTGCCTTTTATTTTCCTTATGGTTTTCTTTTTGATTCAATCAATTATTCGCAAAGAGATAAATTTAATTCAATCATTAAAGATTTCATCATTATCAATTTTACTTTTTTGCCTTCCTTTTGTCCCTGTTTTATTAGTAATATGGTATAAAACTGGTAACCCATTGTTCCCTTTTTTAAATGAATATTTTCAAAGCCCTTACTTTGACTTAACAAAGTTTTATGACCCGTTCGACGCAAATCCATTAACTTTATCCCCTCAATCAATATTATCGATTGTTTTTGAAACATCGAAAAATATGGAAATCGACAACGGTGCTCTTGGATATTATTTGCTATTTCTTATAGGAATGCCACTAACCTTTATTTTAAATAGAAAAAAAGAATCAATTTTTATCTTTTTGTTATTTATTATTTCCTATCAGTTGTCAGTTTTACTAAGTTCAAATCTGAGATATATGCTCGGCTCTCTTATTTTAGCAATTCTACCTTCCTGTCTGGTAATTTATTTTATTTTTAAATACATTAAGATCGATGTTTTAAAAAATGTTTTGGTCTATTTGACAGCTTTGGCGTTAATTGCTCCAAATTTTAAATATCTTGTAAGTACAGATAAAAGCTTTATGTTCAGAAAAGAAATGTTAATTCCTGATGCAAGGCTTTGTATGGCAGATAATCAATCCGTCCTCGAATACATAAATCGAAAAGGGGTTTACGTTCTTTCGAATAATGATTATTTAAGAGGTGATTTCAAAGGCTATTTTTATACTTTGGATTGGTTCAACCAGTATTTACTAACAAAAATGGAAAAGGGTGAATTTTCTCCCATCGAACTACTGACTTGTTTTGATTACTATCTTGTTAGCAAAAACTCTCCTTTCAATTATGAACAATATTTTTCATTGAGCAATCAAAGGATTAAAGATACATTGGAATTGGTGAGAGAGTCCAAAACACATTACCTTTACAGGGTTAAACCATCAGTTCAGACCGACACAATTTTCATTGTGGGTGAGGTATTCGATAACCCCATTAAAGTTAAACCAACAGATAACAAAGCAGTGCGTATCGAATCCAATTTCGATGCCTTCAGAATCCTCATCGAAGCCGAAAAAGTAAATTCCGAAGATGATGTCGAAGGTAGATTTCAAATCAACTGGTACGATAAAAACTCCAATCCTATAAATTTTTCTATTACTCCTTTCAGACTTGAATCAAACAGGAAAGTTTATATCTCTGAAATAATTAGGGGGAAACCACCCGAGGCAGCCTATGGCTTTATCTACCTTACTTCGCACAGGGAAATTCCGATATTAGTTCATTCTTTCAAACTCTACGGAGTTAGGGATAAAGAAATTAAAAATCTTCTTCAATATGAACTTTTGGAATATGGAAAAAAATGGCCCCATCTGGCTAAATAATTTGTTTTTATGGTTTTATTTTTAAAACATAGCTATAATATAATTAAGGATAAAGGACTTAGCAACTTTCTTCTTCGTTTCCTAAAGTATTTTTTTTATTTAATTAATAATACAACAAAAAAAATTGCTCTTGTCATTGCTAATTTTTTTTCAAACAGACACAGTGAACAATTAAATAAAATTTTATCAAAGCATAATGATAATACTATTATCATAATACTGGGCACTCACAGTTGGTTCTATCCTATGTTTCAAAGACCGCCACAATTGGCAAAATCTCTTGCAAAAAAAAATTGTTCTGTGTTTTATTGCTTTAGATTTCCAACGAAAAATGTCATAAATGGTTTTTATAAACTTGTTGACAATTGTTACCTTACACACAGGTTAGATTTACTATTGAAGCTTGAACTAAAGAAAGTTTTTTATACTCTATCTTACGATACAGATACTCCATTATTTTTTTTATTAGACCAATTGGAAAAAGGGAATACAGTTATCTATGATTATCTTGACGAAATTCATCCTGATGTTAACCAAATTGAGATAGATAATTCTAAAATTGAAAAACATCAAAAAATTTTAAGTAATGAAAGGTTTATTGTAATTGCAACTGCTGAAAAACTCTATCAGGAAGTAGGAAAATTCAGAAAAAACAAAAAATACTTGATACCAAATGCAGCCGATCTTAAACACTTTTCGCAGAAAAAAGAAATTCATTTTTCTTCTAAATTCTCTTCCATACTTCACAAAAAAAAGCCTATCATTGGTTATTATGGCACTATAGCAAAATGGATTGATTTCGATCTATTGATTTACCTTGCCGAGCATAGACAGCAATACGAGTTTATTCTGATAGGCTTGGTCGGCGATAACTCAATCTATGATTATAATTTTAGACAATTAGAAAACTTTAACTTACATAAACCCGTCAAATATGAAGAATTGCCCTTTTATGCAAACAAATTTGATGTCTTGATTATTCCATTCAGAAAGTATAGTGTTACCGAGGCAACCTCGCCCATCAAATTGTTTGAATATATGGCAATAAGAAAACCAATCGTCTCAACTGATTTAAATGAATGTAAAAAATTTGAATCCGTTTTAATAGCTGAAAACTACGAAAAATTTGCCGATATGATTGATTACGGATTAAAAATAAAAGTTGACGATGTCTATTATGAAAAAATGAGAAAAGAAGCTAACGAAAACGATTGGAATCATAGAGCAGATAGAATTTTAGAAATTATTAGTGGTAAAATTTAATGAGAAAAAAAGTTCTTATTGTATTTGGAACAAGACCTGAAGCAATAAAGATGGCTCCGCTTGTTTACGAATTCCAAAAAAACAGCGATAAATTCGAAACTAAAGTCTGCGTTACTGCCCAACACAGGCAGATGCTTGATCAAGTCCTTGACTTTTTCAATATTAAGCCGGATTTTGATCTGAACTTAATGAAGGATAACCAGACATTGTCTGATATAACTGTCAATGTTCTAAAAGGGTTGGACGGAGTATTATCTGATTATAAACCCAACCTTATTTTTGTTCAAGGTGACACAAGCACTACATTTGTGAGTGCTTTGGCAGGATTTTACAATAGAACAAAAGTGGCACATTTAGAAGCTGGTTTACGAAGCTTCAATAAATATTCTCCTTTCCCCGAAGAAATAAACAGAATACTTGCAGGGCATTTATCAGATTTCCATTTTGCCCCAACTGAAAAAGCATATAACAATCTAATAAACGAAGGTATAAAAGAGAATGTTTTCAACGTTGGCAATACAGTCATTGATGCCTTATTTCTTGGCATAGAGATAATAAAAAAGCAGGGTGATGCGAAGTTCCTCAACTATTTCAATAATGTTGATTTTGGAAAACGCATAATGTTAGTAACAGGACACCGCCGTGAAAGTTTTGGAGAGCCTTTCCAAAATATTTGCCTTGCACTGAAAAACATTGCTCAAAACTATGATAATTTGGAAATTATTTACCCCGTTCATCTTAATCCCAATGTTCAAAAACCTGTCTATTCACTTTTAGATGGCATCCAAAACATTCATCTTATTGAGCCGCTCGATTATCCATTTTTGATCTGGTTAATGGATAAGTCTTATCTCGTTCTAACAGATTCTGGTGGAATTCAGGAGGAAGCCCCCTCACTCGGGAAACCAGTCCTGGTAATGAGAGAGGTTACAGAAAGAACAGAAGGAATAGAAGCCGGCACAGCAAAACTTGTAGGTACTGATACCGAAAAAATAATCAGCGAAACCCGAAAATTATTGGACGATGAAGAAGAATACACGAAAATGTCGAAGTCCGTAAATCCTTATGGAGATGGCAAAACATCAGAAAGAATTCTTAAAATTCTCGGAGAAATTTTTTAATGAATAAGAATATTCTTCATATCAGCACTTCTGACAAAGGTGGAGCGGCCAAAGCCTGTTTGAGGCTACACCTTGGTTTGCTTAATCATGGAATTAATAGCAAGGTGCTGGTTCTTGATAAATACAACTATTCTATACCTAATGTTTATCAGTTCTGGGAATATAAACATTACAAAAAAGCCGGGAAAGCTTTTAATTTTTTTAAAAGGCATATAATGCCTTACTTAAACGAAATAAAACTAAAAGGAAAGCCAACAGAATATGAAATTTTTACATTCCCGAATTCACTTTTTGACATCACATCACATCCGCTTTATGCAGAAGCTGATATAATTCACCTTCATTTTGTTGCCGATTTTCTCAATTGGAACTCTTTTTTTAAAAACAACACAAAACCTCTTGTTTGGACTTTGCACGATATGAATCCATTTACAGGCGGTTGCCACTATTCAGCAGGATGTAATAAATTCAGGAATGACTGCAACAATTGCCCTCAGCTATTGAATACAAAAAATAATAATTTGTCAAAAAAAATTCTGGAGCAAAAAAAAAGGTCCATTAATTCCCAAAATTATATTAAGATTATTAGTCCATCTCGTTGGTTAAAACAGCTTGCCACGGAAAGTCAGATTTTTAAAAACAAGGATATTTTTCATATTCCACACGGCATAGATAAAAAAATATTCAAACCACATAGCAAGAAATTCTCACGTGAGCTTTTTGCCATTCCTGATGATAAATTTGTTTTATTATTTGCTCCTGACGATTTTCAGCGAAGGAATAAAGGGATGGACTTTATGCCCAATGTTCTAAGCCATTTACCCAATAAAGACAGAATATTACTCTGTCTTGTCGGGAAAAATACTGATTCATTCAACCCAGATTTTACCGAGATTTTAAAACTTGGCTACATCAACAATGAACAAATGATGAGTTTGGCATACTCAGCTGCAAACCTTACGTTAGTTCCTTCCATCGAGGAGGCATTTTCTTTGACAACGCTTGAATCACTTGCTTGTGGTACTCCTGTTATTGCATTTAAATCAACGGGTCCTGACGACATCATTGTCCATAAAAAAAATGGCTGGTTAGCTGAAAATTATAAGTCCGATGATTTTGCTAAAGGTGTTTTGTGGTTTATTGAAAATTCCGATGAACTCAAGAAAGCTTCTGAATTTGCGGATAAATACACAACTGATAATTTTAGTATTGAAAAGCTTGTTGTGGCATACCTTGAGATTTATAATTATAAAATAGATAAAAATTACTGAACCTTTAAACCTGCTCCGAGAAGCATCCATTTTTTATTTTCGTAAATGTAGAGCAAATCGAAATAATATCTTTTATCATTTACGCTGTAATAACCTTTAAGCAAAATAGATCTCTGGTCAACAAATGCGGGTTTTTCGATGAACACAGGCTTCATATCCTTAACAACCGTTAAGTCAATCTTATTGTCGCTGAAAGTTTTGAAAACTGAAAATAGTTTTTCTTTAGAAGTTTGAGATTGCCAAAGCAATGAAATGTTAGAATAAAAATCTGAGAAGTTTTTCGAGTTAAGAGCTTTTCCCAATTCATAAATTGATTTGGAAGCCATAGCAGAGAGTTCTTCGTTCGATGGCATCCCTTTGACAACTTCAGCAGTTGAAAAGCCATATCCTTCCTTGCGAAGCGAAATAATTTTCCATTTACCATCTTCTTTGACAAATTTAAGTGTTACGGGTATCTCTCCCCCGTCAATAGCTCTTATAACCCCACCTAATTCACCTGATCCATCTTCAAGGGTTCTTTTGTTCCAGACTGCTTCATTATAATTTATTAATGATGTTTGCCTGAAAAAAGTTTCTAACTGTTTCAAGGAAGTATTAGCTTTAAACTCAGATGAGGTATATTCATAGGCTTTTTCAAAATCGTTTTTCTTAATGGCATTAAAAAAAGAATTGGCAGTGTCTTGAATGTCGCTTGTCATATTAACAACATAAACGACAACACCTATGATGAAGGCTAATATAATAATTCCGAATATTATCGAGATTTTCTTTTTCAATTAAATACCCTTAAGAAATAAACCACAATTATTTGCTTAATTTTAAGCCTTCATCCAGTAAATCATTAACTTTACTCATAGAGTCTGCTTCGGCGTAAAATCGAATTAAAGGTTCAGTTCCAGAAGGTCTAATCAGCAACCAGCCATTTTCAACAAAGAACTTAAAACCATCTTTTGTTGATATATCGATAACATCATACTTTCCAATTCTCTTTGGTTTTTTATCGCAAGCAGCAAGAATATCTCTTTTTTGTTGTTCTGTAACATGGACGTCTCTTCTTAAAAATCTGTGAACACCAAATTCTTCGTCCAGTTCATCGCATAAATCCTTCAATGATTTTTCACGAACTGCCATAGCCTCCATAAGCAAGAAAGCATTAAACAGACCATCTCGTTCGGGTATGTGGAGAATAGTTCCCAAACCGCCAGATTCCTCGCCGCCAATCAGTATTTTTTCATCACTCATTAGTTTGGCAATGTGCTTAAACCCAACAGGAGTTTCATATAATTTGATTCCCTGCGATTCGCAATATTTATTGACCATTGATGTAAGAGATATGGTCTTGGCTACGGCTCCACGTTTCTTTTTCTTTTCGTATAAGTATTTCAACAAAATCATAAAGACTTTATGAGAATCAACAAAATTCCCTTCGTTATCCACAGCACCTAATCTATCTGCATCTCCATCGGTTGCAATGCCTATGTCATATTTTCCGGTTTTCATTATTTGTATCAATTCAGTAAGATTTTCTCCAATTGGTTCCGGATGACCAATAGAGCCAAATGAAGGATTATAAGTGTCATGGATTTCAGTTACATTGGGAAGAAGATGTTTTATCGTGTCAATTCCTGCTCCAAACATAGGGTCGTATAAAATTCTGAATTTAGCTTTGCTGATTTCATTAAAATTTATTTTCTTTTTGAAATATCTGAGGTAAGAGTCCTTCGCATCAAATTGTCTAATCTTCTTTAAGAAAATATAATCGTTTAAAGTCTTAAATTTGAACTGTGGTGGACTTTTGCAAACCTTTTTCAGTTCTTTTTCTAATTCTGCAATTTGTTCCGGTGTGGC
>CALHRB010000228.1 GCA_938038165.1 Candidatus Kapaibacterium sp.
ATTTTGAATTTTAATAAATTCGAATTATTTAGCCAATCAAAAAAATATGAACCACAAAATTTAGGTTCTGGGGTTAATTCAAAATGTGATGAGCTTCTTCCAATAATTTCAGCAGATGGAAAAATGCTATATTTTTGCAGAGATAATTGCACTGATGGCTTTGGCGGTCAGGATATATGGGTAGCTAGACTTAAACCAAATGGTTTGTGGGGCAATGCTATAAATATAGGTCAGCCTCTAAACAACGAACACAACAATTTTGTTATTTCAGTAACCCCGGATGGAAATACACTTCTGCTCGGTAATGTTTATCATAAAGATGGAACAGTCGGTCCCGGCATTTCAATTTCCAAAAAAATTCAGGGTGGGTGGTCCTTTCCTGAAAGAGTGATAATTAAAGATTATTATAATAATAACTCTTCCGGCAGTTTTTTTCTAGCTAACGATGGCAGAACTTTGCTGATGACTGCTCAAAGAGATGATTCCTATGGAAAAAAAGATATCTATGTTAGTTTTTTAAATGATGATGACACCTGGTCTGCTCCAATGAACTTGGGAGCTGCAATAAATTCAGCCGAAGAAGAAATATCCCCTTTTCTTGCCTCAGATGGTGTAACTTTATATTTTTCAAGCGAGGGTAGGCAAGGATTTGGCAGTGCTGATGTTTTCATCTCACGAAGACTTGATGACACCTGGCAAAACTGGAGTCAGCCAGAAAATTTAGGCTCAACCATCAACACAACTGAATGGGATGCTTATTACAAAGTTACTGCTGAAGGTGACTGGGCTTACTTTGTATCTGACAAAAATACTTTTGGTGGCAGTGATATTTTCCGTGTTTTACTTCCTGAACATTTAAGACCCAAACCTGTTGTATTAATGAAGGGAAGAGTAATTTCCTATAAATCCAGAGTGCCACTTGCTGCAAAAATCATTTACAACATCATTCCAGAATCAAAACCTGCTGGAAAATCTTCAACTGACCCCGATAATGGTTATTACGAGATAACACTCCCCTCTGGGGCTCATTATGAATACTTTGCTGAATCAGAAGGTTATCTATCTGCTAATTGGAATCTTGATTTAAAATTATTAACAAAGTATAAAGAAATTGAACAAAATCTTGAACTTATACCAACTGCGGATTCAATTTTTTGCATTCGAAATGTTTTCTTCGATAAGGCAAAATCAACACTAAATAAACAGGCAATATCAGATATTAAGGTTGGTATTGATTTCTTGAGGGAAAATACTGATTGCGTTGTCGAAATTGCCGGGCACACTGATATTACAGGTTCTGCACAAATAAATGAAATTTTAGCTGAAAAACGTGCCAAATCTGTTGCTGATTATTTTATTGCTGAAGGAATTTCAGAAAACAGAATCATTTTGAAAGCATTTAGCTTTACAAAACCTGTAATATCGAATGACACAGACGAAGGAAGAGCTTTGAATAGACGTGTCGAATTTCTTGTTTTCAGGAGACCTCAATGACATTGCAAGAAAAAATAAATTCTCTTTATAATGATTCTTCAAAATATAATATTGCTGATTTTGAATACATTCGCAAAGAACTTCTTTACGGATTAAACAAGGGCAAAATACGCTCTGCTGAAAAAGATGAAAGTAATAAATGGAAAGTTAATGACTGGGTCAAAAAAGGTATTCTCCTCCTTTTCAAATATGGCAACCTTTTTGATTACAGCATAAACAATACATTTAATTATTTTGACAAACACACACTTCCCACTCACGATTTTCAACTCGAAGATAACGTCAGAATAGTTCCTGGCGGATCATCTATCAGGACCGGCTCATACATTGCTCCTGGAGTAATATGTATGCCACCGATGTATATTAATATAGGTGCTTACGTTGATGAAGCAACAATGATTGATTCCCACGCTTTGGTTGGGACTTGCGCTCAAGTCGGCAAAAGAGTCCACTTAAGTGCGGCTTCACAGATCGGAGGTGTCCTTGAACCCCCAAATGCAAGACCCGTCATTGTTGAAGATGATGTTATGATTGGAGGCAACTGCGGTATATACGAAGGGACTCTGATCAGACGGAGAGCTGTCCTTGGTTCCGGAGTTGTCATAACCTCCTCAACAAAAATTTTCGATTTGGTCAAGGAAAGAATAATTAAAGCTGAAAATGGCAATCCCATCGAAATTCCCGAAGGGGCTGTTGTCGTCCCCGGAACAAGAAAGATCAACACTCCATTTGCAGAAAAATTCGGTCTTAGCATATCTTCTCCTATTATCATTAAATACAGGGACGAAAAGACTGATTCCAAAACAGCTTTAGAAGACTATCTTAGATAATACATGAAAAATTTCAATCATTGAATTTTTGATTAGCAATTCTTTTTGATATATTTGTTTTTATCAATAATATTTTATTTTATTCATTGAAAGGTATATATGGGATTTATCAAAGTTTTCTTTTTTTCGATTTTACTCGTCTATCTTTCTTATTCCAAAGAAGACGTTTTAAGACCAAATGGTAATCTAAGTGAACTGACTGATTTTAAACCATATATAACAATAGGTCTGGAAGCTGGTTTGAATTACAATATATTCAACCAGAATATGATTTGGAGTAATAACTATTTACACGGCACTATCTTTGATCCATTAACAACCGGATCTGGGATATCTCCCCACATTGGTGCTTTGATAGATATCCCTCTTGATAATACTTTTGGGGTTCAGTTGAGATTTGCTTACGACATGAAAAATTTCGGTCAATCATCCTCTGGTAATGATTTTGATATTCAAAGCAGGCCACACGATATGAAACTCGATGTTAATGTTACCTCTGCGTATTTCACTATAACACCACTTCTAAGAATTAACGCAACAAATAAACTATTTTTTACTGTCGGACCAACATTTCATTCAATTGTTGGACCTATTGAAACAACTTGGAAACCCGAAGTTGCAGATGGAACGCCATTGAATAGTTTTGGTTATTTTAATTATCTTGGTTTTGGAACAGCCAGCAGAGGTTCTGTTACTTTATCAACTGACGATCAAGGAAGTATTGAAAAACCAAATTCTCTAAGGCTTGGTCTGGAGGGCGGAGTTGGCTATAAGTTCGATCTTTCCGAAAAAATTTACTTGGTGCCACAATTAAGATTTCAATTAATGCTGACTCCAATTACCAATAATACCGAACTGATTAATATTATTACAAACGAAACTATCTTGCAAACTACAGACAGAATGTTGCATAGCTTTCAGTTGGCTATAGCTGTTTGGTTTGAATTATAATTTATTAAATTGAGGAAGAAATGAAAAAAATAATATTAATTTTTATACTACTCTTATCATATTCTGGTTTCAGTCAGAAAATCGAGATTACCCCTCTTGAAATAAACAGTTCAAGAGACGATTTCAATTCAGCCATCACTCAAAATGGCAGAGTTATTTATTTCACTAGCGAGAGAAAAGGACGTCAACAATATATTTATATGACTCAAAGAACTGCATCAGGATGGTCTAATCCGGAAATGCTCAATTCTGAAATAAATTCTGGTGATGAAGTTGGAGCAGTAACTTTAACTCCCGATGCTCAGTTTATGATTTTTTCGGCTATGAATCACCCAAAACAAGGCCAGGGAAGAACCGATTTGTATAGTGCAAAAAGAATTGATGGCGACTGGACAGCTGTGAGAAACCTCGGTCCTATGATTAACTCCGATTACTGGGACTCTCAGCCTTGCTTAACGAGTGATGGAAATACTTTGTATTTCGTTAGTAATCGTCCGGGAGGGTTTGGTGGAACTGACATTTATGTTTCCAGAAGAACTCGTGACGGCTGGTCAAGGCCAGAAAATCTCGGACCTATCATCAATTCATCCTTTGACGAAATGTCCCCTGTTATTGGCTCGGACAATAAATCTCTGTCATTTTCAAGCAACAGACCGGGAGGGTTTGGGGGTTTTGATATATATTTCACTAAATTGGCAAACAATGCCTTTTCTAATCCCAGAAATGCTGGTGAACCTATAAATTCAAGTGCAGACGAGTATTATTACTATTCACTTCCAAACTCAAAATATGCTTATTTTTCATCACACAGATCTGGCGGAGCTGGTGCCTTAGATATTTATATTGCTTTTCCTAATCCATTTGAATCTGAATCTGTGGTTTTAGTTTCTGGAACTGTTACAGATGCACTATCTAAATTCCCACTTGGAGCCGATATTACTGTTACTGATCTCGGTTCAAGAACAAAAATTGCCGAAATGAGAAGCGACGACAAATCTGGATTATATTACCTTGTCTTGCAACCTGGAAAAGTCTATTCGATAACAGCAAGCAAAAAAGGATATGTTTTTTATAGCGACAAAATTCAAATACCAACTAATGAAGCAGGACACGAAGAGACTAAAGATATACCGCTTTATCCACTTGCTCAAGGAAACACCAGACTTCTTGTATTCTTCGATTTTGATAAAGCAATTTTAAAAGATGAGTCAATTCCTGAACTGGAGAGGATTATAGAGTTTTTGAGGGATAATCCCAATATTAGAATTCAATTAGATGGTCATACTGACGATGTCGGAACTGACGATTATAATGATAAACTTTCATTAAACCGAGCCAATGCCGTTAGGGATTATCTTGTTTCAGCTGGTATTGAATCCTCAAGAATTAAAACAGCAGGTTATGGCAAACGAAGACCATTGAAGAATGATACATCAGAAGAAGCCAGATCGCTAAACCGTAGAGTTGAAATGAAAATTATTGAGTAAAAAAAAAGGGGGATTTAATCACCCCCTTTTATGGCTCCTGAGCACAGACTTGAACTGTGGACCCCCTGATTAACAGTC